>JBOICJ010000330.1:0-1799 GCA_050740035.1 Stenotrophobium sp.
TACTGCGCCGCCCACATCTGGTGCTGGCCGACGCCGGTGGCGACGATGGCCTCGCCTTTAGTGATCTTGTTGATCGCCTCGATCACCGCGTGCGGCTGGATCATCGCGCTGTCGCGGTCGTAGTTCATCGCGTGCTGCTGCTTGAGCGCGGCGATGTGCCGGTGCCAGGCGCCGTAGTCCGGTTTGAAGTTCTGCGCCTGCGCGTACTTGCGCAGGGCGGTCAGCGCCGGCGTCAGTTCGCCGACATGATGCCAGTGCACGCGCTTGACTTTGTTGATCTCGGCGCTGTCGACATCGAGGTGCGCGATCCACTTGGCGCCGGGCGCGAACTTGCCCGGCACGCCGGCGACGCGGTCGTCGAAACGCGCGCCGACCGCGATCAGGAAATCGCAATCGTCGGTGGCATAGTTGGCAAATGCGGTGCCGTGCATGCCGAGCATCTGCAGCGACAGCTTATCGGTAGTGTCGTAGCTGCCGATGCCCATCAGCGTGGTAGTGACCGGAATGCCGAAAGCCTGCGTCAGTTCGCGCAGCGCGGCGGAGGCTTCGCCGTTGATGACGCCGCCGCCGGCGTAGATCAGCGGACGCTTGGACTGCGACAGCATCTCGAAGAATTTCTGGCAGCCGCTGTCGTCGAGACGGTTCTGCGTGACGGCGTTCAGGCGTGCGCGGTAGCCGGGCAAGGGCAGGGTGCCGGTGCCCTTGAACACGCCGCTCCAGTTCTGCACGTCCTTGGGGATATCCACCACCACCGGGCCGGGACGGCCGGTGCGGGCGATCTCGAAGGCGGAGCGCAGCGTCGCTTCGAGCTTCAGCGGGTCGGTGACCAGAAACACGTGTTTGGCGCAGGCGCCCATGATGTTGCTGATCGGCGCTTCCTGGAAGCCGTCCGAACCGATCGCCGCGGTCGGCACCTGGCCGCAGATGACGACGATCGGAATCGAGTCGGCCATGCAGTCGCGCACCGGCGTTACCGTGTTGGTCGCGCCGGGGCCGGAGGTGACCAGCGCGACGCCGACTTTGCCCGAGGCACGCGCATAACCGGCGGCCATGAAACCGGCGGCCTGCTCGTTCGAGGGTACGATCAGCGGCATCTTTTCGCCATGCTCGGCGTTGTAGCGGAACATGGCGTCGTAGGTCGGCAGAATCGCGCCGCCGCTGTAACCGAACACGGCACCGACGCCTTCATCCGCAAGAATCTGGACGGTCATCTCAGCGCCGGTCAGGGTTTTGCCGGCGAGCGGGTGGGTTGGGGCGGCTGCAGTCATGATTCGGTGTGGCGGACGTTAAAAAGGGTGCGTTTTATAGCACGACAGGCTCTGTTACTGTGGATTTCGGCCACCCGCTGTCGGGGAAATGTTTGTCGATAATGTTATGTATTATTTAATATAAAATTTTAATTTATATATAATGTAACATTATTTTTTAGAATACGCGTGACGCGCCCAAGAGCGGGTGGCGGCAATCGCCAAGTCACGGGGCGAGAACGGTATTTGCGGCAAATCCTATTGCGCCGCGGCAGGCTGATGGCTTAAGGTGCGCGCCCTATGCGCCACATCATCTCCATCCTGCTGCAGAACGAGGCCGGTGCGCTGGCGCGCGTGGCGGGCATGTTTTCGGCGCGTGGCTATAACATCGAGTCGTTGTCGGTGGCGCCGACGCACGACCCGTCGGTGTCGCGGCTGACGCTGGTGACGCTCGGGTCCGACGCAGTGATCGACCAGATCATCAAGCAGACCCGCAAGCTGATCGACGTGGTCGAAATCGCCGATCTTTCCAGCACCGACCACATCGAGTGC
>JBOICJ010000331.1:0-24123 GCA_050740035.1 Stenotrophobium sp.
GGCGGCCCCCTTCGCGGCGGCCACCGCCCGGCGGGCGGCATCGAGGAGGTCCCCGGCGGGGATGATTCCGAGCCCGGAGGTCCGGAGGAGCTCCTTGCCCTCCTTCACGTTGGTCCCCTCGAGGCGCGCGATCAGCGGCACCTTCAGGTCCACCTGCCGCGCGGCGCCGATGATCCCCTGGGCGATGATGTCGCACTTCATGATGCCGCCGAAGATGTTCACCAGCACGCCCTGCACGTGCGGGTCGGAGAGGATGATCTTGAACGCCGCCGTCACGCGCTCCTTGTCGGCGCCGCCGCCGACATCGAGGAAGTTGGCCGGCTGGCCGCCATGCAGCTTGACGATGTCCATCGTCGCCATCGCCAGGCCGGCGCCGTTGACCATGCAGCCGATGTTGCCTTCCAGCGTGACGTAGTTGAGATCGTATTTTGCGGCTTCGCGTTCGCGCGCATCTTCCTGCGAGTGATCGCGCATGTTGGCGATCTCCTTCTGGCGGAACAGCGCGTTGTCGTCGAAGTTGAGCTTGGCATCGAGCGCCATGACGTTGCCGTCCTGGGTCACGATCAGCGGATTGATCTCGACCAGGCTGGCGTCGAGATCGGTGAACAGTTTCGACAGGCCCAGCATGATCTTGGTGAACTGCGCGACCTGATCCTTGTCCAGCCCCATGAAAAACCCAAGCTCGCGCGCCTGGTAGGGCTGCAATCCGGTGGCCGGGTGGACGATGACGTGCTTGATCTTCTCCGGCGTGCTGTGCGCGACCTCCTCGATGTCCATGCCGCCGGCGGCGGAGGCCATGAACGCGATGCGCTCCTTCGAGCGATCGACCACCGCGGAAACATACAGCTCGCGGGCGATGGCGGAGGGTTTTTCCACCCAGACGCTGTGCACCGGCAGGCCGGCCGGGCCGGTCTGGATCGTCACCAGCTGCGTGCCGAGCATCTGCTTGGCGGTTTCCTCGACCGCATCGAACCCGGTCACCAGCTTGACGCCACCGGCCTTGCCGCGGCCGCCGGCGTGAACCTGCGCCTTGACGACGAATTTATCGCCACCGACCTGCTTGGCCGCGGCGCGCGCCTGCTCCGGGCTGGCGGCGAGCGCGCCCTCGGGAACAGGGATGCCGTAGCGTGCAAAAATTTCCTTGGCCTGGTACTCGTGTAGGTTCATGCCTGCTCCCTTAGCGTTCCGTTCTGCATTGAGGGGCGGATTGTCGTTCAAGGGCGGACGATTTAGCAAAATTCAACGCGCCCGCTCGCCGGTATTTGCCATGAAGTTTTGTTATTTAATATTATATATATTTTTAATTTTTATATAAAATAAAACTAATGCCGTGACAGAAGTCCCAAGAGCGGGTGGTCGATTCCCGCACCCATTTGCTAAAGCAAGACGCCTACAATTCACCCCTCACTCCGATTCAGGATTAAATCGCTGGCATGTTCCGTCTTCTGCTTATTGGTTTCGCCATCTGGCTGGTCTGGCGTCTGCTGCGCACCGTGCACATCCAGGTCGGGCCGATCGCGCCGCCACGGCCGCCCTCATCGCCCGACCATTACGAACCCATGGCCCGCTGCGCCCGCTGCGGCACGCACCTGCCCGCATCCGCCTTGAGCAAATCGGGACTCTGCGGCCGCTGCAACGAATGACGGCTGCCGCCGTCTCGCGGCCCGCACCGAATGCGCCCGAAGACTGGCGCGTTCTACGGTTGCTGTCGCTGTATCGCCTGGTGCTGATCGCCACGCTGCTGGTGATCTATGAAGGCGGCTTCGGCGGCTTTTTCTTCCTGCAGGCCTGGCCCCGGCTGTTTCACTACGTCTGCCTGGCCTATGCCATCACCGCGCTGCTGATGATGCTGCCGATGCTCTATCGCACACCGGGCCTCGGTGCGCAGGCGAATCTGCATTTCGGCATCGACGCCTGCGCCATCACGCTGCTGGTCTACACCAGCGGCGGCGTGCCCAACGGCCTCGGCATCCTGCTGGTGACGCCGGCGCTGGCCTGCGCGATACCGGTCAGCCCGCGCATGGCGGTGGTGCACGCGGCGGCGGCGACGCTGATGATGTTCGGCGAGGAAATCCTGCGACAGTCGGCGATCGGTTTTTCCGCCACCGAATTCACTGCGGCGGGGCTGCTGGGCCTGATGTTCTTCGTGACCTCGACCGGCGCCAACATCGTCGCCTCGCGTGCGCGCCGCAGCGAAGCGCTGGCGGCGCGCGTCGGCAGCGATCTTGCGAGCATGTCGCGGCTCAACGACAGCATCATCGAAAACATGCAGACCGGCGTGATGGTGCTCGACGCGCAACGCCGCATCCAGACCATCAACAACGCCGCGCAGACTCTGCTCGGCCTGAAGCAGGCCGCAGGGCTACCGCTGGACACGCTGGTCCCCGCCCTCGATGACGGCGCGCAAAGCTGGCTGTGCGGCGGCGACGGCACGCAGACGCTGCACGCTGGCAATGCCGACTTGTCGGTGCGCTACACCCGCCTGGGCTGGGGCGCGCAAGCCCCGATCCTGATCCTGATGGAGGACGCCGCCAGCCTGCGCGAACAGGCGCAGCAGATGAAATTGGCGGCGCTGGGACGGCTGTCCGCCAGCATCGCGCACGAGATCCGCAACCCGCTGTCGGCGATCAGCCACGCCGGCCAGTTGCTCGAAGAGTCCAGCGACATTTCCGGCGACAACCGGCGCCTGCTCGGCATGATCCAGCGTCACAGCCAGCGCATCGACAAGATCATTCGCGACGTGCTCGACATCTCGCGCCGCGAAACGGCGGCGCGCGCCGTGCTGCCGCTGAAGACCTGGCTGATCCGCGCCGCCGGCCTGTACCAGGAAGGCTACGCCGAGCGGCCGCGCCCGATAGAACTGCTGGATATTCCGCAGCAACTGAGCGTCAGCTTCGACCCCAATCACCTGCAACAAGTGGTGTTCAACCTCTGGGACAACAGCTTCGAGCACGGCCGCGGCGACAACCCGATGGTGATGCTCGCCGCCGGCAGCAGCGACGCCGGCAGCGTCTGGCTCGACATCCGCGACAATGGCCCGGGCATCGCCAGCGACCTGCACGACCGCATCTTCGAGCCGTTTTTCACCACCGCTCCCAGGGGCACCGGCCTCGGACTGTATCTGTCGCGCGAATTGTGCGAATACAATCACGCACGCCTGTACTATCTGCCGCAGAGCACCGGCGCCTGTTTCCGCATCGTGTTTCCCCTGGAGAAGCGCTAGAACCCGCGAACCATGCCCAAGGCCACCGCCCTCATCGTTGACGACGAAGCCGACATCCGTGAACTGGTGGAGATCACCCTGTCGCGCATGGGTATTCGCACGCAGTCGGCCGCCAGCCTCGGCGAGGCGCGGGCGCAGTTGGCCGCGCAGCGCTTCGACTTCTGCATCACCGACATGCGCCTGCCGGACGGCAATGGCATCAGCCTGGTCGAAACCATCGGACGCGAACATCCAGACATGCCGGTCGCGGTAATCACCGCCCACGGCAACGCCCAGGCCGCGGTCGAAAGCCTGCGCGCCGGCGCATTCGATTTCGTCTCCAAGCCGGTCGATCTGCAGGTGCTGCGCAAACTGGTCGACACCGCGCTCAAGACCCACCTGAAACCGCCGCAGGAACGCGCCAGCGATGGCCTCACCGGGCGCGCACCCTCGATCATCGCGTTGAGCGAAACCATCGATCGCGTCGCCCGCACCCAGTCGCCGGTGCACGTCGTCGGCGAGTCCGGCACCGGCAAGGAACTGGTGGCCAAACTGATCCACGCCCGCGGCCCGCGCGCCGGCAACGCCTTCGTGCCGGTCAACTGCGGCGCGATTCCCGGCGAACTGATGGAGAGCGAATTCTTCGGCCACATCAAGGGCAGCTTCACCGGCGCCCTGCGCGACAAGGCCGGCCTGTTCCAGGCGGCGGATGGCGGCACGCTGTTTCTCGACGAGGTCGCCGACCTGCCGCTGCACATGCAGGTGAAACTGCTGCGCGCGGTACAGGAGCGCGCGATCAAGCCGGTCGGCAGTCAGAGCGAACTGCCGGTCAACGTGCGCATCATTTCCGCCACCCACAAGAATCTCGGGCAACTGGTGCGCGACGGCCTGTTTCGCCAGGACTTGTTCTATCGCCTCAACGTCATCGAGATCATGGTGCCGCCGCTGCGCGAGCGCACCGAGGACATTCCCCTGCTGGCCAGTACGATCTTGCGGCGGCTGGCCGCCGAAAACGGCCTGCCGACGCCGCCCGAACTCGATGCCACCGCGCTCAAGGTGCTCAAGGCGCACCCATTCCCCGGCAATGTGCGCGAACTGGAAAACGTGCTGGAACGCGCCACGGCGCTGTGCGACGGCCAGCGCATCAGCGCTGGCGACCTGCTGATGCGGGCGATGTCTCGCGAAGGGCAGAGCGCCGAACAAGTCCAGAACGAAAAAGCCCTGCCCGGGCAACTCGACGAGATCGAACGCAAGGCGATCCTCGATGCGCTGGAGAAAACCCGCCACAACAAGACCCGCGCCGCGCAGCTGCTGGGCATGTCGTTCCGCTCGCTGCGTTACCGCATCAAGAAGCTGAACATCGAGTAATGCGGCTTGTCCGCGCGGCAACGGAAAAATTCGGCCGGCGCGACCCGAAACCCGCACAAAGACCGTTACACACGCGCCTTCTCGCCGTTATACTTGCCGGAATCGGTGGAGCCCGGCGGTCGATGCGGGCCTGACCCCATGGGGTTATGGGTGTTCCATCAGGTCTTTCAGTCACTCTCCTCAGCAGGGGGCATCGTTCAATGAGTAAAGAAGGCGTGGATGCCGGTCGTCGCCGGTTCCTGACGCTGACCACGACGGTCGTGGGCGGCGCGGGCGTGG
Source organism: Stenotrophobium sp. (assembly GCA_050740035.1). Taxonomy (GTDB): domain Bacteria; phylum Pseudomonadota; class Gammaproteobacteria; order Nevskiales; family Nevskiaceae; genus Stenotrophobium. Next base: position 4,850 of record JBOICJ010000331.1, read on the forward strand.
TGGCAGCCGTATGGCCATTTCTGGCTTCGCTGAAACCGAGCGAGCGGGCCAAGGCGCTGGGTGCGCCGGTCACCGTGGACATCAGCAAGGTCGAACCGGGCCAGCAGATTACCGTGGCCTGGCGCGGACACCCGGTGTGGTTCGTCAACCGCACACCGGAAATGTTGGCGGACATCGCCAAGGTTCCCGCCAGCGAACTGCGCGATCCGAATTCGGAAGAAGACCAGCAACCCGCCTACGCCAAGAACATCGACCGCTCGGTCAAACCCGAGATGCTGGTCATGGTCGGCACCTGCACCCACCTCGGCTGCACCCCGACCTACCGCCCAGATCACCCGGCGCCGGAAATCCGCGCCGACTGGCTCGGCGGCTTCTACTGCCCTTGCCACGGCTCGACCTATGATCTGTCCGGCCGCGTCTACGACGGCGTGCCGGCACCGCTGAATCTGGTTGTGCCTCCTCATCACTACGCCAACGACACCACCGTGATCGTTGGCCAAGATCCGAAAGGAGCGGCGTAATGGCTATCGTCCCCAACCCGCACAAGACCACCGGCTTCCTTGGCTGGATCGACGATCGCTTCCCGCTGACCAAGCTGTGGAAGGATCACATCGCCGAGTACTACGCGCCGAAGAATTTCAACTTCTGGTACTTCTTCGGCTCGCTGGCGATGCTGGTGCTGGTCAACCAGCTCATCACCGGTATTTTCCTGACGATGCATTACAAGCCCGACGCCAATCAGGCCTGGGACAGCGTCGAGTACATCATGCGCGATGTGCCCTGGGGCAACATCATTCGCTACCTGCACTCGACCGGCGCCTCGGCGTTCTTCATCGTGGTCTATCTGCACATGTATCGCGGCCTGCTCTACGGCTCCTACCGCAAGCCGCGCGAGCTGATCTGGATTTTCGGCATGCTGATCTTCTTCGCGCTGATGGCCGAAGCGTTCTGCGGCTACGTCCTGCCCTGGGGTCAGATGTCCTACTGGGGCGCTCACGTCATCATCTCGCTGTTCGGTGCGATTCCCGGCATCGGCCCCGATCTGGTGATCTGGATCCAGGGCGACTATGTGCCCTCGGATGCGACCCTCAACCGCCTGTTCTCGCTGCACGTCGTCGCCCTGCCGTTCGTGCTGGTCGGGCTGGTGATCGCGCATCTGATCGCGCTGCATGAAGTCGGCTCCAACAACCCCGACGGCATCGAGATCAAGAAGAAGAAAGACCCGGTCACGCACATTCCGCTCGACGGCATCCCGTTCCACCCGTATTACACGGTCAAGGATTTGTTCGGCGTCAGCGTGTTCCTGGTCATCTTCCTCGGCGTCGTGTTCTTCGCGCCCGATGGCGGCGGCTACTTCCTCGAGAAGCCCAACTTCCTGCCGGCCAACCCGCTGGTGACGCCGCCGGAAATCACCCCGGCCTGGTACTTCGGCGCGTTCTACGCGATCCTGCGCGCGATTCCGAACAAGCTGCTGGGCGTCATCGGCATGTTTTCCTCGGTGCTGGTGATTTTCCTGGTGCCATGGCTGGACCGCTCCAAGGTCAAGTCGATCCGTTACAAAGGACCGCTGACCAAGATCGCGCTGGCGCTGTTCACCGTGGCCTTCGGCCTGCTGGTGTACCTGGGCATGCATCCGGTTTCGGAAATCCACACGCTGCTCGCCCGCGTCGGCACGGTGGTCTATTTCGGATTCTTCCTGTTGATGCCGTTTTACTCGTCCATGGAAAAAACCAAACCAGAACCGGAGAGGGTGACGCAATGAAGCGCCTAATTCTTGCCATTGCAGGTCTGACCCTGTCAGTCGCCGCCTTCGCCAGCGAAGGCGAAGAACTGCCGTTGTCGTTCAAGCCCGACCCGGCAAACCTGTTCTCGGTGCAGCGCGGCGCACGCGACTTCATGTCGTACTGCTCCGGCTGTCACTCGATGAAGCACCTGCGCTACAACCGCATCGGCGAAGACCTCGGCATTCCCGAGGACATGCTGAAGAAGAACCTGATGTTCACCAGCCAGAAGGCCGGCGACCCGATCATTTCTTCCATGCCTGCCGCGGAGTCCGAGAAGTGGTTTGGCCGCACGCCACCCGACCTCACGGTCGAAGCGCGTTTCCGTGGCGCCGACTGGATCTACAACTACCTCAATACCTTCTACCTCGACCCTACACGTCCCAACGGCGTGAACAACCTGGCGCTGCCGGGTGTGTCGATGCCGGCGGTGCTGTGGCAACTGCAGGGTTGGCAGGTCAAGCCCGCCGAGTCCAAGGGCGGTGCCGCCAAGGCTGAAGCTGGCGAGGCAGAATTGCACAGCACCGGCCTGACGCTGATCCAACCCGGCAAAATGTCGCCGGAGGACTATCAGAAATTCACCGCCGACCTCACCAACTTCATGGTCTACGCCGCCGAACCGGGGCGTGAAGGACGCATCTCGCTGGGCTTCAAGGTGATCCTGTACCTGCTGGTGCTGACCGTACTCACTTATCTGCTCAAGAAAGAGTTCTGGAAAGACGTGCACTGAGCCACTTCAGTCGCCTGACGTAAAACCGCAAGCGCCGTTCATGGTAAGTTTGAAACCATGAACGGCGTTTTTTATTTGCTGATCCCACTTACGGTGCAGACATCCTGTGGCCGCACACTACGGATGTCCTGAACATGAGTTTGCGTGCCCGCAGCAAGTTTGTCCCCGACCATAAACTCGCGGTGCGGTCCGGCGTCACCCTGTTCTGCGCCCGCGACAACCTGCGCTGTCACTGGGCGCGCATCGTCCTGGCGGAAAAGGACGTCGATGGCGCACGCACCGAATGGGTGACGCCGGGCAAACCCAGCGAAGACCTGCTGGTGCTCAATCCCTCGCTGTCGCTGCCGACGCTCACCGACCGCGACACCGTCATCCACCCGGAGCGGGTGATCGTCGAATATCTCGACGAGCGCTATCCGCATCCCAAACTGCTGCCACCCGATCCGGCGGCACGCGCACTGGTACGCATGACGCTGCTGCGCATCGAGCAGGAACTGTTTCCGCTGGTGGAACACATCATCGCCGGCGGCGGCGATCTGCGCAGCGCGCGCAAAACGCTGACCGGGCACCTCATCACCAGCGCCAAGCTGTGTCCGGCACGCGGCTGGTTCATGGGACTGGAGTTCAGCCTCGCCGACTGCGCCTGGGCCGCGGTGCTCTATCGGCTGCCGGGGCTGGGACTCAAACTGCCGCCGGAGGCCGCCGGCATCGTGCGCTATGCCGAGCGCCTGTTCCAGCGCCCCGCTTTCCAGAAAACCTTGAAATGACTCCCAGATCGCGCCGCCCCTACCTGATCCGCGCGATCCACCAGTGGGCCACGGACAATCGTTACACCCCGCACCTGCTGGTCGCCGCCGACTATCCCGGCGTCGTCGTGCCGCGTGAATTCGTGCAGGAAAACCGCATCACGCTGAACATCGGCCCGATGGCGGTGCAGGCGCTCGACATCGGCGCCGAACCGATCTGGTTCTCCGCACGATTCGGCGGCCACCCTTTTGAAGTGCAGGTTCCAACCGGCGCAGTGCTGGCGATCTTCGCCAAGGAAAACGGCGAAGGCGTGGTCTTCGGCGAAGTCGAACCGCCCAAGCCCGGCGATGCCAAGCCCGTTACGGAACGCAGTCCCGATCAGCCTCCGCCGTCACCTCCCCGCCCCAGCGGCAAGCCGCATTTGACGCGGGTGAAGTGATGTATAAATCGTGTTAGGTGCGCCAAGGATATTCAATGAGCGGACGGAAAGTAATCTTCAATATCGTTGGCGCCGCCATCGCTTTTGGCATTCTGATATTTCTGGATCGGAGCGGAATACTTCATCAGTGGATGCCCCACCTTATTGGGCCTCCCCACTAAAAGCACGCTCGCGTAGACGCAAACAGTTTCGCGTCATACCGAGGGCCGTAGGCTGGGATGAAGCGTAGCGAATCCCAGCACGTAGCACGTAGGGCGGAATAGCGAAGCGTATTCCGCCTTTCGCGAAACGGCGGGTTACGCTTCGCTAACCCGCCCTACAACTGCTACCCGCTCTCTCGTTTTATCATTCGATATTTGTTATTAAATATTTACCTAAATATTTTTAAGTAAGTATTTAATAACATCACTCAAAGCGCTGTCCGGCACAGCGGGTGACACTTTCAAGCCGGCAGCGTCTTGCCGGGATTGAGTATGCCGGCCGGATCGAACACCTGCTTGAGTTGACGCATCAACGACAGGGTATCGGCCTGCACTTCCCAGCCGACGTAGTCGCGCTTCTCGATGCCGACGCCGTGCTCGCCGGACAGCGTGCCTTCCAGCGACAGCACCAGCCGGAACACGTCATGCAGGCAGTCGCCGCTGGCGCGCAGTTGTTCATCGCTGCTGATCAGCAGATTGACGTGGATATTGCCGTTGCCAGCGTGGCCGAAATTGACGATGCGGATGCCGTGCTTGCGCGACAGCGCGGTCAGCCCTTCGACCAGTTCCGGCAGGCGCGTCACCGGCACCGCCACGTCTTCGTTGATCTTCTTCGGCGCGAGCTTGCGCAGCGCCGGCGACAGCGCCTTGCGGCTGGCCCACAGCGCTTCGGTTTCGGCGGCGTCGGCAGCCAGTCGCAACTCCAGCAAGCCCTCGCCGCGCGCGGCATCGGCGCAGGCGCGCTGCGCGGCGTCGATGGAATCGTGCGAACCATCGGCCTCGAACAGCAGCAGCGCACCGGTGCCTTCGGGTATACCGGTGTCGCGGTATTCCTGCGCCAGCCGCACGGCGTCGCCGTCCATGAATTCCAGCGCGCAGGGAATCTGCGGCTGGCCCATCAATCGTGCGACCGCCGCGGCTGCGGATTTCACGTCGCGATAGGCGGCGCGCAGGGTGCGCACGCATTCGGCTTTCGGCAGCAGCTTGAGCGTGGCCTCGGTGATGATCGCCAGCGTGCCTTCGCTGCCGACCAGCAGGCGCGTGAGGTCGTAGCCGACCACGCCCTTGGTGGTGTAGCAACCGGTCTTGAGGCTGACGCCGGTGCCGGTGACCGCACGCAGGCCGAGCACGTTGTCGCGCGCGGTGCCGTACTTGACCGCGCGCGGGCCGCCGGCGCCGCAGGCGAGATTGCCGCCGACGGTCGAATAGCCGGCGCTGGTGGGATCAGGCGGCCAGAACAGTCCGTGCTGCGCGGCGGCGGACTGCACTTCGGAGTTGAGCGCGCCGGCCTCGCACTCGATGAAACGGTCGCCCGGCGAGGTTCGCAGGATGCGGTTCATGCGCTCCAGCGACAGCACCACGCCGCCCGCAACCGGCACCGTCGCGCCGGTGGTATTGGTGCCGCGTCCGCGCGCGGTCAGCGGCACGCCGTGCTCGTGGCAGTTGCGCACCAGCGCCACCACCTCGTCGTGCGTAGTGGCAAATGCGACTGCCTGCGGCTGCGCCACGCGGCGGCTGTTGTCGTAGGCATACGACAGGCAATCGGCGGGATCGGTGGTGAATCGCCCGGGCGGAAACAGCGCGCGGCAGCGCTGCAAGAAGACTTCATCCAGCGTCGTGCCTGTCATGTCATTCCGCCGGGAATTGCGCAGGGCCGATCAGTCTTGCGCATCAAAGGCCGCCTGCAACCACTGGATGTTGTCGCCGGCATCGAGCGCCACGACATCGAAACGGACCGCATCTTGCGCATGGTCCCGATGCGCGGCCAGAAACAGTCGCGTGGCGTGCACGATGCGCGCCTGCTTGCGGGCATCCACCGAAGCGGCGGCGCCGCCGAAGGCTTTGCTGCTGCGCTTGCGCACTTCGGCGATCACCAGCGTATCGTGGTCGCGCATCACCAGATCGAGTTCGCCGCCGGCGCAACGCCAGTTGCGCGCCAGCAGCTTCAGCCCCTGCGCCTGCAGGTGGCGCAGCGCGAGGTCTTCCTCGGCGGCGCCTTTCATTGCCCCGCGGCAGGCAAGGCGATATCGAGCAGGCGCGGCTGGCCGTTGACGAAACGCGCGCAGTTGAGCTTGCGGGCGACGACACCGTTGGCGCCAACCTCAAGTCCGCCGGTCGCCGATGGATAGACCATGCCGGGCGACGCGCTGCCGGACTGAATCCGGCCAACCAGCGTTGAGGCGTCCATGCCGAAGGCAAACAGTCGCGGCTGCGCCTGCGCCGACGCCAGACCGGCAACCTCGGCGCGCTGCGCGGCGATGGTTCCTTCGGTCTGCAATATCCAGGGCATATCGCAGAACGTCACGCCATTGACGTCGGGATCGGAGGTGCCGTCGTAAATCAGCGAGGTGGCGTAGACCGGCAGGCTGGTGGCGCGGAAGAAGCGGAACTGCGGCAGGATCAGCCGCGCATCGCTGCGCCGCGCCGCGAGAAAAATGAAATCGACATCGTCGCGACGCCGCGGCTCGTATTCGGTGCGAATGCCGATGACCGCGGTCAGCGCCTTGTGCCGCTGCTTGCTGGCATCCAGCCCGAGCAGGCTCTGGATGGCATCGGAAAAATCGGTTTGCCCGCTGTTGTAGCGCGCCGTCTTGAGCACGCCGCCACCCAGTTGCGCCAGCCGTTGGCTGAACGCGGCCAGCACGCGGTCGCCCCACTCCGACTGCGGCACCATCGCCACCGCGCGGCGCGCGCCATCGGCAATCGCACGTTCGGCCGCGGCGCGCGCTTCATCTTCCGGCGCCAGCCCATACTGATAGAAATGTGGCGGCACCGCGGCGCTCTGATCGAGCGTGTTGAGGGCGAGCACCGGCACCGGCAGCTGCGTCTGCGCCGCAAACGCGGCGACATATTCCTTGCGCAGGGGGCCGACGATCATGCCCGCGCCTTCGCGCAGCGCGTGCTGGTACGCGGCGTTGACCGTCGTGATGCTGTCGCCGGTGTCGTAGACGCGCACCGGCACCTTGCCGCCGGCACGCAGATACGCGGTCATAAAGCCATCGCGAATGGCGGATGAAGCGCCGGCGTACTGACCGCTGAGCGGCAGCAGCAGCGCGATGGCTGATGTTGCCGGCGCAGTTGAAATCGGCTGCGCGGACGGCGGCGCGGCAGTGGCATGCCCTTGCTGGGCGTCCTGGAAAATACCGTGCTGTTCGTCATCGAGCACCCTGCGCGCGAGCTGCAGACGCTGGTTCTGCGCCGCATCGAGTGTCGCCACGGGAATGCGGGCGAGCAGTTGCGCCGCGCGTGGCGCATCGTTGACCTTGAGCGCGCACTCTGCCGCCGACAACAGCAGGGCCGGTTGCTGCTGCGCAGGCGCACGCTGCGCCGCGATTTCGTAATCGCGCGCCGCCGCCGCATAGTCGCCGTTCTGCAACGCCTGGTTGCCCATGATGGCGATTTCCGACCAGGACAGCGAAGGCTGCGCCTGCGCCGTGGCGGCCAGCGCCAGCAGGAAAATTCCGGTCAGACCGAGAGCGAGGTAACGCACAGGATTGTTCATACACCGTAAAGTATCGCTAATTCCCGACCGCGAAGCACCCTCATGAGCGCATCCGCCGTTGTTCCCGGCCATTTGTACGTGGTGGCCACCCCGATTGGGAACCTGGCCGATCTGTCGCCGCGCGCGCAGGCGGTGCTGGCGGCGGTGGACCGGGTCTGCGCCGAGGATACGCGCACCAGCGGCGCGCTGCTGGCGCATTTCGGCATCCGCCGGCCGCTGCTGGCGATGCACGAGCACAACGAGGACCAGATCGCCGCGACACTGGTACAGGCCCTGCGCAGCGGCCAGTCGCTGGCGCTGGTCTCCGACGCCGGCACGCCGCTGATCTCCGACCCCGGCTTCGCGCTGGTGCGCGCGGCGCGCGCGGCGGGATTGCCGGTGATCGCCATCCCCGGCCCCTGCGCCGCGGTGGCGGCGCTGTCGATCGCCGGCATCGCCAGCGACAGTTTCGTCTTCATCGGCTTCCTGCCCTCCAGGAGCGGCGCACGGCGCGCGCGCTTGCAGGAATTGGCGACGGAAACCCGCACGCTGATTTTCTACGAATCCAGCCACCGCATCGCCGAAAGCGTGCGGGACATCGCCGACATCCTCGGCGGCACACGTCGCCTGTGCCTGGCGCGCGAATTGAGCAAGCTCTACGAGGAGAGCATCACCGCGCCCGCCGCCGAAGTCGTCACCTGGCTCGCACAGGACACCAATCGCGAGCGCGGCGAGTTCGTACTGGTGGTCGAGGGCGCGCCCGCGCAGACCGGAGCCGACGATGCCGAAGCCGAGCGCGTGCTGAAAATCCTGCTGGCGGAACTCGGCGCGGCGCAGGCCGCAAGGCTGGCGGCGGCGATCACCGGCCGGCGCAAGAACGAGTTGTATGCGCTGGCCAACACGCTCGGCGCGGCAGACACGGACTGAAGCCTCGTTTCACGATCGGACGGCCACCCGCTGTGGATTTCAATCGCGAAAATAATGTTACTAATTATATAATTATTTTTATATAATATAATAATTTATAACAAATTTCCAAGGCATTCATGCACAGCGGGTGACGCTCAGGAATGCTTGATTCAGAGTTTCCCCTTAGCGCATGAAGGACTGCGCCTTCTCCTCGGCCTTCATCTGCAAGCGCTTGACCGCCTCGTCCTCCAGAAGATTTTCGCGGGCGCGGCGCGATTCCAGCTTGATGCGCAGGCGCAGCTCGTTCTGCGAATCGGCGTTGCGGATCGCTTCGGCGTAGTCGATCAAACCCTGCTCGAACAGCTCGAACAGGTACTGGTCGAAGGTGATCATGCCCTGCTCGTTGGAGCGCGCCATCACTTCCTTGATACCGGCCACCTCGCCCTTGAAAATCAGGTCGGCGATCAGCGGCGAATTGATCAGGATTTCCATCGCGGCGACACGGCCACCGCCTTCCTTGCGCACCAGACGCTGCGAGATGATCGCCTTGGTGTTCAGCGACAAATCCATCAGCAGCTGCTCGCGTTTCTCTTCGGGGAAGAAATTGATGATGCGGTCGAGCGCCTGGTTCGCGCTGTTGGCGTGCAGCGTCGACAGCACCAGGTGGCCGGTTTCGGCGAAGTTGATGGCGTACTCCATGGTCTCGCGGGTGCGGACTTCGCCGATCAGAATCACGTCGGGCGCCTGGCGTAGGGTGTTCTTGAGTGCGTTGTCCCAGCTCAGCGTGTCGCCGCCGACTTCGCGCTGCGTGATCATGCAGCCGATATGCGGATGCACGTATTCGATCGGATCTTCGATGGTGATGATGTGCCCGCGCGAGTTCTTGTTGCGGTAGCCCATCATCGCTGCCAGCGAGGTCGATTTACCCGAGCCGGTGGCGCCGACCAGCAGCACCAGGCCGCGCGTCGACATGACGATGTCCTGCAGACTCTTCGGCAGACCCAGCGAGGCAAAATCGGGAATCTCAGTCTGGATCGTGCGCAGCACGCCGCCGACCCGGCCCTGCTGCACGAAGGCACTGACGCGGAAACGGCCGATGTTGGCCGGGCTGATCGCGAAATTGCATTCGTTGGTCGATTCGAATTCCTTGACCTGACGATCGTTCATCAGTGCCCGTATCATCATCGCCGCGTTGTCGGGCGACAGCGATTTTTCCATCACCGGCGTCATCTGGCCGTCGAGCTTGATCGCCGGCGGGAACCCCGCCGTGATGAACAGATCGGATGCGCCCTTCTGTCGCATCAGCGTCAGCAGCTGCTGGATGAGTTTGATTGCCTGCTCGCGTTCCATATCGGTCTCCGCCCGCTCTCGCTGCGTTACATGTCCAGAGGTTTGTTGGCCTTGTGCCGGGCATCTTCCATCGTGATCAGGCCCTTGCGCACCATGTCCTTAAGGCACTGTTCCAGCGTCTGCATGCCTTCCTTCTGCCCGGTCTGGATCGAGGAATACATCTGCGCCACCTTGCTTTCGCGGATCAGGTTACGAATCGCTGGCGTGCCGATCATGATTTCGTGCGCGGCGACGCGGCCGCCGCCCTTGCGCTTCATCAGAGTCTGCGAAATCACCGCGCGCAGACCTTCCGACAGCATCGACCGCACCATATCTTTTTCCGCGCCGGGGAACACATCGACGATGCGGTCGATGGTCTTGGCGGCGCTGGAGGTGTGCAGCGTGCCGAACACCAGGTGTCCGGTTTCCGCAGCGGTCAGCGCCAGACGAATTGTCTCAAGGTCGCGCAACTCACCGACCAGGATCGTATCGGGGTCTTCGCGCAGTGCCGAGCGCAACGCCTCGCTGAAACCCAGCGTGTCGCGATGCACTTCGCGCTGGTTGATCAGGCATTTCTTCGAGGTATGCACGAATTCGATCGGATCCTCGATGGTGAGGATATGGCCATACTCGTTTTCATTCTTGTGGTTGACCATCGCCGCCAGCGTGGTCGACTTGCCCGAGCCGGTCGGGCCAGTCACCAGGATCAGGCCGCGCGGCGTATCGGACAGGTCCTTGAAAATCGACGGACACTTGAGATCTTCCAGCGACAATATCTTCGAGGGAATCGTGCGGAACACCGCGCCGGAACCGCGGTTGGTGTTGAACGCATTGACACGAAAACGCGCCAGCCCCGGGATCTCGAAAGAAAAATCCGTCTCCAGGAACTCGTCGTAAGCCTTGCGCTGCTTGTCGTTCATGATGTCATAAACCATGTCATGAACCTGTTTATGATCCAGCGGCGGCAGATTGATGCGCTTGACGTCGCCGTCGACGCGGATCATCGGCTCAACCCCTGCGGACAGGTGAAGATCCGAAGCGCCCTGCTTGACGCCAAATGTCAGCAACTGTGCGATATCCATCGCCGGCTCCCCTCGTTAGACTTGTTTCAGGCCATCAACTTCCGCAGACACTAACGGGCTTTGCCGCCACCCGCAATATGACTCGAATTTCCGACAATCTACTGGCCGTGCGCAGCGACATCGCCCGCGCCTGCAAAAGCACCGGCCGCAACCCCGAATCGTTGCGCCTGTTGGCGGTCAGCAAATATTTCGGCGTGGCCGACATTCGCGAGGCGATTGCCGCCGGCCAGCGCGATTTTGGCGAAAATTACGTGCAGGAGGCGCTCGATAAAATCATGCAACTGCCGCGCGAATCGATCCGCTGGCACTTCATCGGCCCGATCCAGTCCAACAAGACCCGCGACATCGCCGAGCATTTCGACTGGGTGCAGAGCATCGACCGGCTGAAAATCGCGCAACGCCTGTCGCAGCAACGGCCCGCGCAACTGCCAGCGCTCAATATCTGCATCCAGGTGAATATTTCCGGCGAAGGCAGCAAATCCGGCTGCCGGCCCGAGCAGGCCCTCGAACTTTGCCGCGCGATCGCGCCGCTGCCGCACCTGTGCCTGCGCGGCCTGATGGCGATTCCGGCGCCTGAGGACGCCGCCGCCGGCAACCAGGCCGCGTTCCGCGCCCTGCACGAACTGGCCGGGACAATCCGGCGGGCGGACCTGCGCGGCAATGTCGCCTTCGACACCCTGTCGATGGGCATGTCGGACGACTACGCCAGCGCGATTGCCGAGGGTTCGACCATGGTTCGCATCGGCACCGCGATCTTCGGCGCACGCAAAACCGCCGCCATACCTTAAGCTTGCAGCAAATCTCACCCGGCACACCGCACATGGATCAGAACACCGCCAAGAAACTGGCAGCAGAAGCGGCCTTGAAGCACGTCGTCCCCGGCGAAGTACTCGGCGTCGGCACCGGCTCTACCGTCAACTTTTTCATCGACGCGCTGGCTGCTCTGCGTCGCGACATCCCCGGCGCGGTATCGTCTTCCAACGCCAGCAGCGAACGCCTGAAGAAAATCGGCATTGACGTGCTGGAGCTCAACAGCACCGGCCCACTGTCGCTGTACGTGGACGGCGCCGACGAAGTGGACCCGCACCTGCGCCTGATCAAAGGCGGCGGTGGCGCGCTGACGCGCGAAAAAATCGTCGCCGCAGCCAGCCGCAAATTCGTCTGCGTGGTCGACGCCAGCAAGCAGGTGCAGGTGCTGGGACGGTTCCCGTTGCCGGTGGAAGTGATTCCGATGGCACGCAGCTACGTCGCGCGCGAGCTGGTCAAACTCGGGGGCAACCCGGAGCTGCGCATCGGATTCACCACCGACAACGGCAACGCCATCCTCGACGTGCACGGCTTGTCGATCGTTGACCCGGTCGCGCTGGAGAGCCGCCTCAACCAGATTGCCGGCGTCGTTACCGTTGGCCTGTTTGCACAGCGGCCGACCGACGTGCTGATTGTTGGCTCAGCTTCCGGCGTCACCGAACAGACGCGCTGACGGCGGGTTATGACCGAAGCGAATCCCTGTGGGACGCGCCTGCGGCGCTAACCCGCCCTACGATTCAGACATGAAAAAGCCGCTCACCCCGAATCCCGGGATGGGCGGCTTTGCTTTAACAGCAACGCGGATTTGGCCGCGCTTCAATGCACCTTGCGCGACTTGCCCGCCAAGTGCTCGGCGGTCTTGTGCGGACGGCCCTGCGGTGCGTGACCGCTGCCGAAGCGCTTGCGCGCGTCCGGGCGTTGCGGCTGGTTGCGGTTCTGCGGTTTCTTGGGTGCGCGCATGGGGCGGTCCTCGTGCATCGGTGCGGTTGCGGTATAGCCTTCCACTTCGAACAAGCCGATCGATTTTTTCAACAGGCGCTCGATATCCTTGAGCAGCCCGCGCTCGTCGCCGCTGACCAGCGACACCGCCTCGCCCACCTCGCCCGCGCGGCCGGTGCGGCCAATGCGGTGCACGTAGTCTTCCGGCACATTCGGCAAATCATAATTCACGACGTGCGGCAGATGGTCGATATCCAGACCGCGCGCGGCGATGTCGGTAGCAACCAGCACCCGCACCTTGCCGGACTTGAAATCGGCCAGCGCCCGCGTGCGCGCACCCTGGCTCTTGTTGCCGTGCAGCGCGGCGGTGGTGATGCCGTCCTTCTCCAGGCGCTCGGCCAGGCGGTTGGCGCCGTGCTTGGTGCGGCTGAACACCAGAGTCTGTTTCCAGTTGCCGCGGCTGATCATGTAGGCAAGCAGGCCGGCTTTCTGGTCCTTGGCGACGTGGATCACGCGCTGTTCGACCGTAGCGACGGCGGAGTTGCGCGGCGCGATGTCGATGCTGACCGGCTTGCGCAGTAGCCCTTCCGCCAGCCCGCGGATCTCCGGCGAAAACGTGGCGGAGAACATCAGGCTCTGACGCTGCTGCGGCAGCAGCTTGATCACGCGCTTGATGTCGTGGATGAAACCCATGTCGAGCATGCGGTCGGCTTCGTCCAGCACCAGCACTTCGATCTTGGACAGGTCAACCGTGCGCTGGCCGACATGGTCGAGCAGACGGCCGGGCGTGGCGACGATGATGTCGACGCCGCGCTTGAGCATGTCGATCTGCGGGTTGATGTTGACGCCGCCGAAAATCAGCGCAGTGCGCAGCGACGGCAGGTTGCGGCCGTAGGTACGCACGCTCTCCGCAACCTGCGCCGCCAGTTCGCGCGTCGGCACCAGCACCAGCACGCGCACGACGCGGCGGGTTTCGTGAGCCGGCCGCGCCGGCAACGCGGTATGCAGGCGATGCAGGATCGGCAAGGTGAAGGCGGCGGTCTTGCCGGTGCCGGTCTGCGCAGCGGCGAGCAGATCGTGGCCTTCGAGAATGACCGGAATCGCCTTGGATTGGATCGGGGTGGGTTCGGTGTAGCCTTCTTTGGCCACAGCCTCAAGCAGGCCTTCGATGAGGCCGAGTTCTGCAAATGACATGTATAACTCCTGAACGCGCCTGGCCCGCTATTTCAGCAGCGGCCCGGTTCAGGCAGCACATCTAGGGGAAAACCGCAGCCAAGAATTTGGCAACGATGGTTTGCGGCTCGGGAAGCGGCGTATTGCGCAGCAGCCGTGGCGCCAACCGGAATGCGCCGCAACAAACGGCGCGCAGTATAGCGGTTTGCTTACGGCCGCGCATGTGGAACAATCGGCACCCGATCACGCAGGGGAACCTCATGCGCAAACTTATTCCGCTTTCGCTGGCACTGCTGGGCTTCGCCATCGCCGCGCCGCTGGCGCAGGCCGACACCATGGACATGCTCAAGGATGCCGCCAAGACCCAGGTCAACACCCAGCTGGAGACCTCGCTGAATCTGGCCCAGACCGCGCCGGCGGGCGCCAGGGTCTACATCATCGAACCCAAGGACGGCGCGACCGTCAGCAATCCGGTCAAGGTGGTTTTCGGACTCTCCGGCATGGGCGTGGCGCCGGCCGGCACCCAGGTCGCCAATACTGGCCACCATCACCTGCTGATCGACAGCCCGCAGGTGGACACGAGCAAGCCGCTGCCCGCCACCGACCAGATCAGGCATTTTGGCAAAGGCCAGACCGAAACCACGCTGACGCTCAAGCCGGGCAAGCACACGCTGCAACTGCTGTTCGCCGACTGGAAGCACCAGCCTTTCAACCCGTCCCTGATGTCGGACAAGATCACCATCACCGTCAAATAACCTCGATCGATCATGCAAATCAAAGACAGCACTTTCATCATCAGCGGCGGCGCCTCCGGACTCGGCGCCGGCACCGCGAAACATCTGGTCGGCCTCGGCGCGAAGGTCGTGCTGGCCGACCTCAACGAGAAGCTCGGCAATAGTTACGCTGCGGAACTGGGCGCGAACGCGCGTTTTGCGCGCACCGACGTCGGCTCCGAATCGGACTGCAACGCGGCCATCACCCTCGCACAGAGCGCCTTCGGCGGCGTACACGGCATCGTCAACTGCGCCGGTGTCGGCACGCCGAACAAGGTGCTGGGCAAGCAAGGCCCGCTGGCACTGGCCGAATTCGTGCGGGTCATCAACATCAACCTGATCGGCAGTTTCAACCTCCTGCGCCTGGCCGCGGCAGCGATGGCCGCGCAGTCGCCGAACGGCGAAGGCGAACGCGGCGTGATCATCAACACCGCGTCGGTCGCCGCCTACGACGGCCAGATCGGGCAGCCGGCGTATGCGGCCTCGAAGGCCGGCGTGGTCGGCATGACGCTGCCGATCGCACGCGAGTTCGCGCGCTATGGCATCCGCGTGATGACCATCGCACCGGGCCTGTTCGAGACGCCGATGATGTCGGCGCTGCCGCAGGAAGCGCAGGATGCGCTGGGCAAGAGCGTGCCGTTTCCCGCCCGCCTGGGCCGGGCCAGCGAGTACGCGCTGCTGGTGCAGCAGATCATCGAAAATCCGATGCTGAACGGCGAAACCATCCGCCTCGATGGCGCGCTGCGCATGGCGCCGAAGTAACGCGATACGGGACTCGATCAGGAATGCACCTGTATGCGTACCGTCATCCCGGTGAAATGACATGAAACTGCCTGCGTACAAGGATCTCGGCTCAGGCGTGCTGTGCATCGACACCGCACAGGAGCGTACCGGCATGGCCGCGTGCTATCTGCTGCGCCAGGGCAATGCGGCGGCGCTCATCGAGTGCGGCACCTCTCCGGGTGTGCCGAAGCTGCTGGCGCTACTCGAACACCTGGGCATCGCCCGCGAGCAGGTGCGATATGTGATGCCCACGCACGTCCATCTGGACCACGCCGGCGGCGCCGGCGCGCTGATGCGCGAACTGCCGCAGGCACGTCTGGTGGCGCATCCGCGCGGCGCACGGCATCTGATCGACCCCGCCAAGCTGATCGCCGGCGCCACCGCCGTCTACGGCGCGGAAGCGATGCAGCGCATGTACGGCACCATCGAAGCCGTACCCGAAGCCCGCGTCATCGTCGCCGACGATGGCTTCAAGCTGGATTTGGCCGGGCGTGTCCTCGAATTCATCGACAGTCCCGGACATGCACGCCATCACTACTGCATCTGGGACGCCCGGACTGAAGGATTCTTCACCGGCGACAGCTTCGGCCTGTCCTACCGCGAGTTCGACAGCCCGGCGGGGCCGTGGATCTTTCCCACCACCACGCCGGTGCAGTTCGATCCGGCGGCATGGAAAACCACGCTGGAACGGCTGCTGTCATACCAGCCGCAGCGCATGTACCTGACCCATTTCGGCATGGTGCAGCAGGTCAGGGAATTGGCTGGCGACCTGCGGCACGGCATCGATGAGTACGTCCGCATCGCAAAATCGCTGGCTGGCGCGCCGCACCGCCATTACGTCCTGAAAGAGGCGCTGACCAAACTCGCCCTGCATGAACTGGCGGATCGCGACTGCGAACTGCCGGAACTGCGCTGCCGCGCCTTGCTGAACATGGACATGGAACTCAACGCTCAGGGTCTGGGCATCTGGCTCGACCAAGCGACCAGTGGCGGCAGCGGATAGCCTCATTCCGGCGTCACCCGCTGTGCGCTTCAGCAGTAAAATTTTTGTTATATTTTATATAATTATGTATTATATATATAATAAATTATAACATCATTGCGCTTGATTTCAGCAACAGCGGGTGGCCGATCCAAGGCTGCAAAAAGCAAAACGGGCGCACGCGGCGCCCGTTTTTCACAGCAGACAAAACTTACTTGGCAGACTTGCCGGCTTCGGCTTCATCGGTGCCACGTGCGCGATCGACCAGTTCGACGTACGCCATCGGCGCGTTGTCGCCCGGGCGGAAACCACAGCGCAGGATGCGGGTGTACCCACCCGGACGCGCGCTGAAACGCGGGCCGATGTCGGTGAACAGCTTCTGCACCGCATCGCGGTCGCGCAGGCGGCTGAACACCAGGCGGCGGTTGGCGACTGTATCGTTCTTGGCGCGCGTGATCAGCGGCTCGGCGATACGGCGCAATTCCTTGGCCTTGGGCACAGTCGTGCGGATCAGTTCGTGTTTGAACAGCGCAATCGCAACGGCCTGCATCGTGGCCTTGCGGTGGCTGGGGCTGCGGCCGAAAGCACGGCCGGAAATAGCGTGACGCATGGTGGTCTTCCTTCGGTCTTAGGCGGCAGCTTTGGGTGAAGACCAGTTATCCAGCTTCATGCCCAGATCGAGTTCATGGGCCTTGAGGGCTTCCTTGATCTCGTTGAGGGATTTCTTGCCGAGGTTCGGGGTCTTCATCAGCTCCATCTCGGTGCGCTGCACCAGATCGCCGATGTAATAAACGTTCTCCGCCTTGAGGCAGTTGGCGGAGCGCACGGTGAGTTCAAGATCGTCAATCGGGCGGAACAGGATTTGCGCCAGTTCCTTCTTGCCGCTGCTGACCGCCTGCGTGGTGGCTTCGGCTTCGAGGTCGACGAATACCGCGAGCTGATCGCGCAGGATGCGGGCGGCCAGACGCACGGCCTCGCCCGGCTCGATGCCGCCGTTGGTGTCGACATCGAGCACCAGTTTGTCGAGGTCGGTGCGCTGTTCGACGCGAGCGCGCTCAACCGCGTAGCTGACGCGACGCACCGGGCTGTAGGAGGCATCCAGACGCAGCACGCCGACCGAGTGCGAGTCGTCGTCGCCGGCGCGGACCTGACTGACCGCCGGCACGTAACCGCGGCCGCGCGTGACTTTCAGCGTCATGTTCAGTTTGCCGCCGGTCAGGTGCGCGAGCACCAGATCGGGGTTGACGATTTCCACGTCGTGATCGAGCTTGATGTCGCTGGCCTTGACCACGCCCTTGCCCGACATCTCGAGGTGCAGGGTGGCTTCTTCGCGCGAGTGCATCACCAGCGCGACGTCCTTGATGTTGAGCAGGATGTCGATGACGTCTTCCTGCACGCCTTCGATCGCGCTGTATTCATGCACGACGCCGTCGATCTGCACTTCGGTAATGGCTGTGCCGGGCACGGAGGACAGCAGGATACGGCGCAGGGCGTTGCCCAGCGTGTGGCCGAAGCCACGCTCCATCGGTTCGAGCACAACGCGCGAACGGTGCTCCGAAATCTGCTCCACTTCCACTAGACGCGGCTTCAGCAAATCGGCGACATGATTCTGCATGAACAATACCTCTGTACGTAAAAACTGCGATTACTTGGAGTACAACTCGACCACCAAGCTTTCGTTGATGTCCGGCAGGAACTGGTCGCGCGCAGGCTGTGACTTGAACACGCCCTTGAGGCCCTTCTCGTCGACTTCCAGCCAGTCCGGGAAACCGGCCTGCGCGGCAATCGACATCGACTCGGCGATGCGCGACTGGTTGCGTGATTTTTCGCGAACTTCGACCACGTCGCCAACTTGCACCTGGTAGGAGGGAATGTTGACGCGCTTGCCGTTGACCGTGATTGCACCGTGGCTGACCATCTGGCGCGCTTCCGAACGCGTGCGGCCGAAACCGATGCGATAGATCACGTTGTCCAGACGCTGCTCCAGCATCAGCAGCAGGTTCAGGCCGGTGGCGCCCTTCTGCGTGGTGGCCTTGGTGTAGTAGTTGCGGAACTGGCGCTCGAGCACACCATACATCTGCTTGAGCTTCTGCTTTTCGCGCAACTGCGCCGCGTAGTCGGACAGACGCTGCTTGCGCGCGCCATGCTGACCGGGAGGCGTTTCAAGCTTGCACTTGGTTTCCAGCGAGCGTGCGCGGCTCTTCAGCAGAAGATCGACGCCGGCACGGCGGGAAAGTTTGCACTTGGGACCGATATAACGAGCCATATGGATTCCTCCCCTTACACGCGGCGGCGCTTGGGCGCGCGGCAGCCGTTGTGCGGGATCGGGGTGACGTCAGTGATGTTGATGACCTTGAAGCCGGCGGCATTGAGCGAGCGCACGGCGGACTCGCGGCCAGGACCGGGGCCCTTGACGCGGACTTCGACGTTCTTGACGCCGTGTTCGGCCGCGGCGGTGGCCGCTTTTTCGGCAGCGATCTGCGCCGCAAACGGCGTGCTCTTGCGCGAACCCTTGAAGCCTGCCGCACCGGCCGTGGACCAGGAAATCGTATTGCCCTGGCGGTCGGTGATCAGGATGATCGTGTTGTTGAAAGAAGCATGAATGTGCGCGACGGCATCGGTCACATTCTTCTTGACACGCTTGCGTTTGGGCGCTGCTGCTGCGGTGGCGTTGGCCATAGACTCTTCCAGCTTCCTTGATTGACGTTACTTTCTGATGGCGCGACGCGGGCCCTTGCGGGTGCGGGCGTTGGTGCGGGTGCGCTGACCGCGCACCGGCAGGCCGCGGCGATGACGCTGGCCGCGGTAGCAGCCAAGATCCATCAGACGCTTGATGCTCATGGAGACTTCGCGGCGGAGGTCGCCCTCGACCGCAAAGCGACCGACTTCAACGCGAATCTTGTCGAGCTCGGCTTCGGTGAGCGTACGGATCTGCACCGCGGGATCGACCCCGGCGGCAGTGCAGACTTTCCTGGCGCGAGTTGCGCCAATACCGTAGATCGCGCGCAGCGCGATGACGGTGTGTTTCTTATCGGGGATGTTGACGCCCGCGATACGTGCCATGTTGAAACCTCAATGCTCGCGCGAAGCCGCGCAGTTTAACTGAATTAGCCAGCTAT
>JBOICJ010000332.1:0-4911 GCA_050740035.1 Stenotrophobium sp.
GTTCACCCGTATTCACCGGCGGCAACAGCTACGGCACCGGCTATTCGCTCAAGGGCGCGCTGGAGTATCACCTGTTCGATCGCTACTTCATCGGCGCGCAATACGCGCTGGATCGTTCGGCGTATTACGCGCCGAACAACTATGTGCTCTATCTCCGCCGCATGTTCTGGCCGTGGCAGGAGCCGGTGCCGTACCCGCCCAAACCGGTCACGCCTTACTCGCAGTATTGATGCGGCTGTTGACGGGTAAGAGCGCCGCAAAAACCGTCACCCGCTATTGTTTCGTCTGATGAAAATGATGTTATATATTATATAAAAATTATAATAATATATAATAAAATATAACAAAAATTCCACCTAATACCAGGAGAGCGGGTGGCGTGTTTCTGCTCAGAAAAGCCGTTGCCGCGAGCGACGCGCCTCAAGGTTCGGTGATGTAGTCGCTCCAGGTCTTGTCGGGGTTGCGCAGCTTGTAGACGTTGCCCCAGCGCATCACGATGGTGGCTTCGTTTTCGGCGACGAAGTCGGTCTGCGGCAGATTGTGGATGTAGTCGCTGAGGTCGGGCGTCGCCATCGTGAACGGGTCTTTGGCCATGAAGTTCGACAGCAACTGCGACAGCGCCAGAAAACTGCTCGGCGCGTTGATCTGCTGCTGGCCCTGGATGCCGGTTCCGGAGGGAAACCCGATCAGCTTGATGCCGACTGGAATCAGCGCCACCGCCGGGCTGGGAATTTCACGCAGGCCGGAAATCTGCATGCGGTCGCCACGCACGTTGGCGCCGTGCTCGGGCACGAACACCACCACCGCGCGCCGCCCGGAGCTTTGCAGCAGATCCATGAAACGACTGATGTCGCCGGCGAATTTCTTGAAGCGGGTGGCGTAGCTGTCGTGCGGGTTGCCCAGGTTCACGCCGGGTTTGACGTTGCCGTCGTGCATGGTGATGGTGTTGTAATACAGCGCCACTTCCGGCGCGGCTTCGGTCTTGCGGTGCTCGAACCAGCGCGACAGGATCGAGTAGTCGTCGTAGATCGGCGTGCCGTCGAACGCGCGCAGCGAGATGTCGGCGCCCTTGTCCTCGGTGAACGTCGCGGGCATGCCGCCACGGTCGCGCACGTCGGCGATGAAACCGCCGAAGTGACCGTCGTGATTCATCGCCCAGTTGGCGGTGAACCCGGCATTCTGCAAGTCGTCGAACAGGGTGCAGCCCGCCGGCGCCGGTTTGTACAGATCGGCGTGCGGTTCCTGTCCGCAGGGCGCGCGCAGCAGGCGGATCGCCGCCGGACCGCTGTAGCTGGCGGCCGAGTCGAAATTGTTGAACAGCACATCGAAGCGCTTGATCAGCGGATTGTCGCGCTGGTCGATGTAGGCCAGATCGTCCCAGGCCAGCGAGCAGATATGGATGAAGATGATATCGAACGGCGCCTGGCTGCCGGCGGTCGAGGGAAAATCCACCTTGCGGCCGCTTTCCTTCGCATAGAAACCGGTCAGTGCCTGACTGAGTCCGGCATCGTCGGCCGGGCCGCCGATTTCCAGCGGTGTGCTGCTGCTGGCGACTTGCGCGGCATTCGCCTGCGGTGCTGCGGCCGCGCGCAGCGACAGGCTGGTCAAGCTGAACCACCACGGCATGATCAGGATGGCGATGAAGGCAAAGGTGCTCATGCGCAGTTTGCGGCTGAGCAGAAGATGCAGCACCAGCATCAGCGCCAGGATAGTGACGACCTTGGGGTTGATGAAACGGCCGGCCAGTTCAACCAGGTATTGCGCGCTGAACTGCTCGATCTCGCCGGCCTGCGATAATGCCCGCGAGAACGGCGGCAGCCAGGAGTCGTAGTACAGCAGCGCGATGCCGGCCGGAATCGCGATCGCCTGCTTGAGTGCGCGCAGTGCGACGTGCCTGAACGGTAACGCCACGAAAATTCCAAACGCCAGGTTCGGCCAGAAATGAAAGCCGATGAATTTCCCGGCGTAGAGAAAAAATTTGAGGAAGAAATAATAGCTCCAGAGTCCCATGCGGACAGGTTCCTCAGTGTGCCGTGCGTCCGAACAGGCGCAGGTTGGGCGGGATCAGTGCGCCGAGGCCTTCGAACAGGCGGCCGTAGCCGCGCACGCCGAATCTCAGGACTTCCCACAGACTGGACAGCGGCGCATCCGCAGGCGTGCGGTCGTTCCATTCCAGCCAGGCGTCGGCGCGGCCGAAGGTGCACTGCATCAGTTGGGTTTCGTGCTCGGGCGACATCTCTTCAAGACGTATGCCCAGGCTGGTGCCGCTGTTGCGCATGACTTGTGCCGCAAAGGTGAATTCGCGGTTGCCGCGCTGCAGGCCGATCAGCAGACGCGTGCCGACCACGATGTCGAATGGCATTGCCGAGCGGAATTCAAAACCGGTGACCGAGTAGTTGACGGTACGGCAGGGCAGGGTGCGGCCGTCGGGCAGATACAGGGTTGCCGGCAGATCGATCGGCACGCGATGCGCGGCGCGGGTCTGGCGCGACTCCGCGCCGACACCGATGGCGGCGCCGAGCATGATCGAGTTATGTAGCGCCCACAGCATGTTCATGATGATGGTCGAGGTTTCATGACCGTCGCCCAGCCACAGGCGCACGATGCCGATCAGCAGGCCGATGAGATTGACGCTGGCCAGAATCAGGTAAGGCACCGAGGTGCGCCAGGCGAAATAGCGCTGTTCGACCAGCCCGCCCTTGCCGGTAACGTTGAATTTGCCGATGCGCGGATTGATCACCGCCAGCGTCGTCGGCAGGACGATGTACCAAGCCAGCACCGATTCGTAGACCTCGGCCCAGAACGAATGACGGTAGCGGCCCTGGATGCGGGCGTTGGCCAGGCTCGCCTGGAACAGGTGCGGCAGCACGTAGATCGCCAGCGCCGCCGCGGCCGCGTTGATCACGTGCAGATGAAAATAGAGAAAGGCCAGCGGCGAAGTCAGAAACACCAAACGCGGGATGCCGTAGAAATAATGCAGCATGGCGTTGGTGTAGCACAGGCGCTGGAACAGTTTCAGGCCCTTGCCCAGCAGCGGGTTGTCGGTGCGGAAAATCTGCGCCATGCCGCGCGCCCAGCGGATGCGCTGGCCTATATGGCTGGCCAGGCTCTCGGTGGCCAAACCCGCCGCCTGGGTGACGTTGAGGTAGGCGGTGTTGTAGCCGCGGCGGTGCAGCTTGAGTGCGGTGTGTGCGTCTTCGGTCACGGTCTCCACCGCAATGCCGCCGATTTCCTCCAGCGGCCCGCGGCGGATCACCGCGCAGGAGCCGCAGAAGAATGTCGCGTTCCAGAGGTCGTTGCCGTCCTGCACCAGTCCGTAGAACAGGCTGCCTTCGTTGGGCACCTGGCGGAAGGTGCCGAGATTGCGCTCGAACGGATCGGGCGAATAGAAATGGTGCGGCGTCTGCAGCATGGCGCACAGCGGGTCGCGCAGAAACCAGCCCATCGTGGTTTGCAGGAACGAGCGCACCGGGATGTGATCGCAGTCGAAGATGGTGATGAATTCGCCTTCGGTGACGGTCAGTGCGTGGTTGAGATTGCCGGCCTTGGCGTGCGCGTTGTTGTCGCGGGTGATGTAGCCCGCGCCGGTTTCCTCGGCCAGGCGGCGGAACGATTCGCGCTTGCCATCGTCGAGCACGAACACGCGCAGCTTGTCGCGTGGCCAGTCCATCGCCAGCGCTGCCAGCACCGTCGGCTTCACCACCTTGATCGACTCGTTGTAGGTCGGGATGTAGATATCGACCGTCGGCCACAGGCGGGTATCGGCCGGCAGCGGCACCGGTTTGCGCTTGAGCGGCAGCGTGTTCTGCACATAGCCGAGCACCAGTACCACCCAGGTGTAGGTTTCCGCCGCAATCAGGCCCATGCCGAGAATGAAGTCGGGGCCGGGATCGAGATCGAGCGTCTGCGTCAGGCGCCACCAGATGTAGCGCGACGATGCGCACAACGAGAAGCTGACGATCACCAGGGTCGGCAGGGTGCCGGGCATGCGACGGATCAACAGCGTGGTCAGCCACATCAGCAGGAACAGCAGGAGTTGCTCGTTCCAGGTCAGCGGCGTGGTGGCGATGCCGTACAGCAAGCCGCAGACGATCAGCAGCAACAGCAGGCGCGCCGGAAAATTAGAGGTCAATACCGCGGAGACGCGCTCCAGCCGCGCGGTGGCTGCGGCGAAATCAACGCGGTCAAAGCGTGCCGCAAGACGACGCAATGGCCAGGCGAACAGCCGCAGCACGGGGTGCAGCAGACGCCACAGCGGCGCAAACAGGAAGCGGCCGACGGATACGGTAGTGCCGGTCGCGTGCCGGGCCGGTAGTGCCTCTTGTACAAGCACCAGTGCCGACAGCCAGGCACGCAGACTGCGCGGATCGCGCACGCCCAATTCGCGGATCAGCAGCAGCACCAGCGGCCGCAACGGCGTCGTCAGCCAGCGCGGGAGCGACTGCGCTTGCGACGCCGGCAGTACGAAGAGGCGCAGCAGCCACTGACCCGGACGATGGGGATCGTCAATTCCGAGCATGCCAGCGGCCGTGCGCATGAGGGCCATCGTTGTTCTCAGCCCCGCCGTGCGCTGTCGCTATGAGCCAGCGACAGCAGCCAACCGGCCAGGCCTTGAAAATCGTGCGCGGCCTGGCTGTGCGCCGCATGGACGGTCACCGCACAATTGCTGGCCGCTGCTTCGGCAACGGCGATATCGCGATGGATCACCTGTTCGCTGAGCGCCGTACCCAGATCGCTGCGCAACACCGTCATGATGTCGTTTTGCAATGCGCGGGTGGCATCGACCTGATTGAGCACGAAGTAGCGGCGATCTCTCGTCGCAGCCGTGTTGTCGAGCAACTGCCGCAGGCTGGCGTAGGTGGAAATCTCCGCGTTCAGGACGCCGAGCACGAGATCGGCGGCGTGCAGCGC
>JBOICJ010000333.1:0-11971 GCA_050740035.1 Stenotrophobium sp.
GGCGCGCACATAAGCCATCGCGCCCAAGGGGCGCTCCTACAAAATAATCGGTTAACGTCAGTGGCGCGGCCCGTTTGTCGGGTGGGGAGCCACGCGCACGGATAGCTCAGGATTTCTTGCGCTTGCGCAGTTCGGCCTGCAGGGCGGGTTCGTTGCCGGCGGCTTTCTGCACTTCGGGCGTGAAGTCCTCGAATTCCTGCACTTGGCGGATTTCGATGATCTCGCCGTCCGGCATCGGCGCGCGTTTAACCCAGGCGATGGCTTCCTCGCGCGAACCCACCTTGATCATCCAGTAGCCGCCGAGCACTTCCTTGGTTTCGACGAACGGGCCGTCGGTGACGCTGGCCTTGCCGCCCGCAAACGAAACGCGCGCACCCGTCGACAGCGGGTGCAGGCCATCCATGCCCAGCAGCACGCCGGCGCGCATCAGTTCATTGTTGTACTTCGACATCGCCTCAACCACCTTGGCGTCGGGCATCGCGCCCGGCTTGGCGTGGGCGTAGTCCTTGGGAATCACCAGCAGCATGAATCGCATCGTCGTCTCTCCATTCCGGTTTCAGTGACGAGTCCGGCGCCGGAAAATCGCGGCGCCGTTTTCAGACTCTACCTATAGTCGAACGGAGATGAACGGATTCGACAGGTTCACTCAAAAATATTCCACAGCCCGCGGATTACGCCGCCTTGGCCAGGCGCGGCATCGCGCGCGGACCCGCGAGGAAGCGCGCCATCTCGCGGATGAACAGCGCCGGCGCCTCGAACGGGATCACGTGGCCGCTGTTTTTCACGCGCACGATCCGCGCATGCGGCACATAGTCGGTGAACTTGAGCTGGCCTTCGGCGGGGTAGAGCTGCGATTTCATGCCGACCAGCACGGTGGTCGGCACCCGGATGCTTGTCGCGCTGTCGCGCCAGTCGTAGTTGCCGTTGATGTAGGTTTCCATCGTGTCGATATAGATCGGCCAGTTGGCGGTCGGCATCACGCGGGACATCACCTGTTCGTAGCGTGCCACATGACGCAACGCACGCCACAACGGCTGGTGAAAGGCGTGGCCGATGAAATCTCCCAGAGAATTGAACAGTTCGCGGCGCAGATGTTGCGGAATATCCTTGAACGGGATATCGCGGCCACCTGCGAGGATCTGGTGATTCAGTTCGCGCCAGCGGCGGAACCATTGCTGCTGCTGCCCGCTGAGCAGGCCATGCTGCCAGTCCGGTTTGTTGGGCACGCACAGCGCCTGATCCATGTGCAGGTAGGCGTGCACCCGGTCGAAGCCATAGAGTTTGTTGTATTGCAGCGCCGTGCACGCGCCCATCGACAGGCCCGCCAGATGTACGCGGTCGAGCCCGAGACCGTCGAGCAGATCGGCGACATCGTGCGCGTGCTGATCCAGCACCGTCGGCGCCGACAGCTTCAACTTGTGCGATTGGCCCCAGCCACGGAAGTCGGGAAGGATGAAGCGATAACGATGCGCCAGCGGCGCGATCAGCGGCAACCACATGGCCGACTGCATGGCGAAGCCGTGGAGCAGAACGACCGGTGCGCCACGGCCGATATCGAGATAGTGCAGACGCGCGCCATCGCGCATGGTCAGATTAGGCATCCCTTATTTTCCCCTTATAAGCCCGCATGGACTGCGGCGAGAGTAGCAGCAAGAAATTTTTTTACCAGTGGTGTTCGGACGCGCCGATCTGGGTTATAAAGGTCCTCCGCCATGTTCGTTCGCCCAGCCGTATCCGCAAGCGTGGCGAGGAGGAAATCCCGTGAATTTATTTCGTTGCTCGATCGCAGCCGCGCTG
The DNA here is from genome assembly GCA_050740035.1 of Stenotrophobium sp. Lineage (GTDB taxonomy): Bacteria > Pseudomonadota > Gammaproteobacteria > Nevskiales > Nevskiaceae > Stenotrophobium. The sequence goes on from JBOICJ010000333.1 coordinate 1,798, forward strand.
TTGGCGTTTGCGGGCGTCGCGCAGGCCGCTGAACCCGCCGCGATTTCCGCCTATCTGCAGACGCTGGCGCAGGTCGAGCAGGCGCGGCAACCGGTTGCGCTGCAGCCGCTGTTTGAACGCGCGCTGGCGGTGCAGGATGCGCTCATGGAGATATTGCCCGGCAGCGATCGCGCGTATCTGGAGACCCTCTCCGACGCCGATTACCGGGCGCTGCGCGGCAGGCTGCGCGGCCTCGCCATGTCGCGCGAGGGCGCGGTCTACGCGCAGCCCGATCCCGATGTACTGCTCGAACTGGCCAACGCCCACGGTCTGCCGCAGGACCAGCAATTCTTCGAGCTTTATCGCCAGTACTGGAGCAAAAACCTTTTCCCGTCGTACATGACGCCCCGCGCCGACAACATCAACGGCTGCGTCAACTATGGCGACGGCTCACTGACCGAGTTGTATGAAAGCTGGAGCAGCTATGCCCGGCGATATCCGCAGGACTACACCAGGACCGTGCAGCAGAACATCAAGGATATCGAAGACACCGTCGCGCTCGGCACCTGCGCCTGCGGCAATGCCGCCAGCGTCGCCCGTGAGGAGAGCCGTTTCATCAAGCGCTTCCCCGACAGTCCGGTGACGGCCGACGCGCGCCGCCGCCTGCGCGAAATCCGCACGCATGCATTGAAGCTGCCCATCGCCTGCCGATGAATTCCGGCGCTCAGGCATTAAAATGAGCGACGACTGATCAACCGCGTGGACATTCGCAGATGAAAGCAGGCTTTGTGGGACTGGGCGCGATGGGCTGGCACATGGCTGCGCATCTGGCGGAACGGAAACTGCTTGGTGCGGTGTGGAACCGCACGGCCGCCACCGCGGAAAAATTCTCGGCTGAGCACAAAGTGCCGGCAGTGGCCGCCCCCGCCGACCTGTGGGCGCATTGCGACGCGGTGATTCTCTGCATCTCCGCCGACGCGCAGGTACTGGCGATGGTCGATGCGCTGGCGACACCGGCGGCGCGCGGCAAACTGGTGATCGACGATTCCACCGTCAGCGCCGCGACCGCACGCGAAGCAGCGATGCGGCTGAAGCAAGTCGGCGCACGATTCCTCGACGCGCCGGTCAGCGGCGGCACCGAAGGCGCCAAGCACGCGCGGTTGGTGTTCATGGTCGGCGGCGATGACGCCGATGTCGCCGCCGCGCAGCCGCTGTTCGACGCGATGGGCGCACGCACCGTGCACCTCGGCCCGCACGGCGCCGGACAGGCGACCAAGGCGGTGAACCAGGTGATGAACGCCGGCATCGAACAGGCCGTGACCGAAGGCATGGCTTTCGCCGAAGCGATGGGCCTGCCGCTGGACAAGGTGGTGGACGTGGTCGGCTCCGGCGCCGCCGGTTCGTGGTTCGTCCAGCATCGCGGCAAGACCATGGTGCGCGGCGAGTTCGCGCCCGGCTTCAAGGTCGCGCTGCACCACAAGGATCTGCTGATCTGCCAGCAGATGGCGCGCGCGCTTGGCGGCACCTTGCCGGTGGCCGAAGCCACCATTCCGCAATACGAAGAATTGATGCGTCAGGGTTTTGGCGACGAAGACGTGTCCGCACTGTATCGCCTCAACAAACATTTGTTCCCAGAAAAACCGTGACCGCAGAACCTGATCCCGCCGATCTGGATTTGCCGCCCAAGCCGGAGTTCCCGATTGCGTCCGACTGCTGCGGCGGTGGCTGTGCCGATTGCGTCTACACGCTCTACGAACGCCAGATTTACGAGTGGCAACAGCGCGTCAAGGAATTGCGCGCGGAGCACGCCGAGAAACTTGCACAGCACGGCGTTGCGGCCGATGGTGGCGGCAATCAAGGCCCGTAAAGCGTCACCCGCTGTGTCGGAAAGGCCGGGAAACGATGTTATAATTTATTATATATATAATAATATATTATATAATATATAACATATCTAAAATGCAAAACGGCAACAGCGGGTGGGCCGAAACAGCTGTGTAGAGCGACAACATCGTAGGGAGAACGCCATGCCGCTGTCGTGGAACGAGATCAAGGATCGGGCGCTGAACTTCTCGCGCGAGTGGGCGGGCGAGACCTCCGAGGATGCCGAGGCCAAGAGTTTCTGGGATGGTTTCTTCAATGTCTTCGGCATCACGCGCAAGCGCCTTGCCAGCTTTGAAGCGCCGGTCAAGAAACTCGGCGACAAGCAGGGATTCATCGATCTGTTCTGGAAAGGTGTGCTGATCGTCGAGCACAAGTCGCGCGGCAGAGACCTCGACCGCGCGCACCAGCAGGCACTGGATTATTTCCCCGGCATCAAGGAACGCGACCTGCCGCGCTACGTCGTCGTCTCCGATTTCGCGCGCATCCGACTGCACGATCTCGAAACCGGCGAGCAGCGCGAGTTTGCGCTTGCTGATCTGCACAAGAACGTCAAGCACTTTGGCTTCATCGCCGGCTACCGCGCGCAGGCGCTGCGGGCGGAAGACCCGGTCAACCGCAGGGCCGCCGAGCAGATGGGCAAACTGCACGACGCGCTCAGGGCCAGTGGCTACACCGGACATGCTTTGGAATTGCTGCTGGTGCGCTTGCTGTTCTGCCTGTTTGCCGACGACACCGGCATCTTCCAGCCTTCGCAAGGCTGGCGCGAATGGCTGGAAAACCGTACCGCGCAAGACGGTAGCGACCTCGGCCCGCTGCTCGCACAGTTCTTCCAGGTGCTCAACACACCCGAGGTCGCACGTTCAAAAAATATCGACGAGCAGCTTGCGCAATTCCCTTACGTCAACGGCAAGCTGTTTGAGGAAGCGTTGCCGATCGCCGCGTTCGACTCGCACATGCGCGAGGCGCTGCTCGACGCCTGCGCGCTCGACTGGTCGCAGGTCAGCCCCGCGATTTTCGGCGCCATGTTCCAGTCGATCATGGACGGCAAGGCGCGGCGCAATCTCGGTGCGCACTACACCAGTGAAGCCAACATCCTAAAATTGATCGGCCCGCTGTTTCTCGATGGGCTGCGCGCCGAGTTCGAGAAAATCAAAAGCAATCGCAACAAGCTGTTCGAGTTTCACAAGAAGCTGCGCACGTTGACATTTTTTGATCCGGCCTGCGGCTGCGGAAATTTCCTGGTCGTCGCCTACCGAGAACTGCGCGCGCTGGAACTCGACGTGCTGCGCGCCGCGCGCACCTCCGGCCAGCGTGTGCTGGATGTGCACAGCCTCATCACGCTGGATGTGGATCAGTTCTACGGCATCGAGATCGAGGAGTTCCCAGCGCAGATCGCACAGGTCGCACTATGGCTCACCGACCACCAGATGAACCTGAAAGTCGGCGAGGAATTCGGTCTGTATTTCGCCCGTATCCCACTCAAGACCCGCCCACATATCGTGCATGGCAATGCGCTGCGCACGGAGTGGGATGACGTGCTGCCCGCTGAGCGGTGCAGCTATGTGATGGGAAATCCGCCGTTTGTGGGGCATCACTATCAAAACGATCAGCAGAAAACGGATATGGAAGCGGTCTGCGTTGGCATCAAGAGTGCGGGCGTACTGGATTTTGTCGCAGCTTGGTATGTGAAAGCGGCACGATATTTGCAGTCCGTCCGTCCGTCCGTCCGTCCGTCCGTCGAATTACCGCTTGCGCTTTTGTCTCTACTAACTCCATCTGTCAAGGCGAGCAAGTCAGTTTGCTATGGGGCTGGATGCTGGGACAGGGCATCAAGATTCACTTCGCCCACCGCACGTTTAGTTGGAGTAACGAAGCGCGAGGCGTTGCCGCCGTGCATTGTGTCATCGTCGGTTTTGGGCTACACGATGAGCGAAATAAAATCATCTACGACTACACCGACATCAAGGGCGAGCCACATGCCATCGCTGCGCGCAACATAAATCCGTACTTAGTGGATGCGCCTGATGTCGTAGTCACCAACCGCAGTGAGCCCATTTGCCCAGTGCCTCAAATGCTCTGGGGCAACAAGCCCACCGACGGCGGTCATCTCATACTTTCGTCTGAAGAGCGCCGAGAGTTGATTGCCGCAGAGCCTGGCGCCGAAAAATTCATCCGCCAATTTATGAGCGGCGGCGACTTCATTAACGGCGACCTGCGCTATTGCCTCTGGTTGGTTGATGCAAAGCCAGAAGAGTTGCGTGCATTGCCACAGGTCATGACGCGTGTTCAGAAAGTTCGCGAGTTTCGTTTACAGAGTAAAGCTGCCAGCACTCGTGAATACGCCAACAAGCCCACATGCTTCAGACAGATTGCGCAGCCGGACTCTAACTATCTTGCAGTGCCTGAAGTTTCGTCTGAGCGGCGTGTATATATCCCAATAGCCTTCGTGTCGAAGGACGTAATTTGCAGCAACACGGTTCAGCTCGTGCCCGATGCAATGTCGGTTCACTTCTGCGTACTCTGTTCGGTAATGCACATGGCTTGGATGCGTACAGTTTGTGGACGTCTTGAAAGCCGATATCGCTATTCCAACACCATCGTCTACAACAACTTCCCCTGGCCGCAGGATGCCAGCGACAAACAGAAACAAGCCATTGAGTCCGCAGCTCAATCTGTGCTCGACGCCCGCGCAAAATTCCCGGATGGCTCGCTCGCCGATCTCTACGATCCGCTGACCATGCCGCCCGCGCTGCTCAAGGCGCATCAGGGTTTGGACAAGGCGGTGGACGCGGCCTATGGCAAGAAGGGTTTTGCCTCCGACGCCGAGCGCGTGGCGTTCCTGTTTGAGCAGTACCAGAAACTCACCAGCCTGTTGCCCGCAGAAGAGCCGAGAAAGAAGCGTAAGGCTGGATCAAGAGCAAGCTAAACTGCACCCACAGGCCGGGTCGAGATTGCGGTGCCGACGGGGCATAACCGCATGAAGGGTCATGGTGGAGCCGCTCCTCCATTTCGAGACGGGACGCCCGGCCTGTCTTTATTCGATCTCACAAACGCGCCGCAGGCTTGCAGCGTCGGGCGTCACAGTCAGTGCATTCCCAACGTACTCGTAGTGCCTGAACGCTCGGTGTCCTCAACCGCCGGTGCGGTACCGAGCACGCGGTCGCCCAGGCCCATGCTGACGCCCCACCAGTAGTTCTCGTTGCGGAAGTGGTGATAGCGGTGTTCGCGCACGCGGCGCTGGTAGTAGGCGATGTTGGGGCACCAGGGAATGTGCGCGAGGAAATGCACCCATTCGTAGTGCAGGCCCAGCAGCAGGTAGACCACGATGTAGGTCAGCGCCCATTCCTTCCACGGCCACAGCGCCCACAGAATCAGCGCGATCAGCGGCGCCGTCAGCGCATGCACATGGCGCGGGATGAACACCCACTTCAAATTCCACGGGTCGGCGTGATGGCGGCGGTGCGTCATCGGCAGGTAGAAGTCGAGCGTGCGGCCGAAAATCCGGCGCGGCTTGTAGTGCAGCATGTAGACGTGGATCAGCCATTCGTTGAACGGGAAATAGGCCAGCGCCGCCAGCGCCACCAGCGCGTCAACCCAACTGAAATGGCCGAGCCACAGGCGCAGCGCGGCGCTCAGCAGCACGAACAGTGCGATCAGCTGCGGACTGCGGTGCGCCACAAATACGCTCAGCGCGCTGCGTCCGTCGCGCGGCAGCGTATCCGGCGGTCGCATCGGATTGCGCTGCGCGGTATCTGCCGCGGACATCATCACAGTGTCTTGCATCAACCGCTTCATATCGGCAGGTCCACAGATTTGAGCGCACGTTCCAGCGCCTTGCGGCCGATCTCCACATGTCGCAGACCGGCGTCGCGTGCAGCGCCGGCATCGCCCTTGCGCACCGCCTTGGCGAGGGCGCCGAGGTTGTCGAAGTCGCGGAATTCCTTTTCCATCACCGGCGTCAGCACGTCCCAGACCTGCGTGTAAGTCCTGGTCATCGAGTTGAACGCCAGGCGGAAAGCGATGTTGCCGCCGTGCGCCACCAGTTTCTGCCAGAACGCCAGTGCATGATCCTGCAATGCCTTGAGGTTCTTGCCGTCGACCTGCATTTGCCTGAGCAGCGCATCGAGCTCATCGGCGAGCAGTTTGCCGCCTTTCTTCGCGGCGGCGGCGGCGATGTCCGGCGCCAGCGACGAGCGCATCGCCATGATCGAGCGTACGACCGTGCCGTTCAGGCGGCCTTGTTTGTCCACCAGCAGACTTGGCAGAAGTTCCATGCCACCCTCATCGAGATAATCCAGCACCACGTGGTTGCCGCCGTGGCGCACCGCCACCAGGCCGGCCTGTTGCAGCCGCTTGATCGCTTCGCGCACCGCGCCGCGATTGACACCGAATGCTTCCGACAACTCGCGCTCCGCCGGCAGCGTATCGCCCGCCGACAATTCCCTGCGCAGGATCTTGTCCGAAAGCTGGCGATACACCGACTCCGAAAGCGAATCCTTGTGCACGGCGCTGAAAGCGTGTTTGGTCATGTAGTCAACTTATCATACCAGTTGAATAATCCACAAGCCGGCGCCAGGGATGCGCCGGGGTGGGATCGCGCCTGGGTGCGGCCAGATCATCAGGTTTGATTCAAATCGCGTCGAGCCGAGCCGTATCGCTGGGGGACATCATCGCGAGGTCCTGCGACAGTGAAAAGCCCTGAGCGCCTGTTTTTTCGGCGCTCGTGGCCATTTTTGAAAGCACTACATCACTAATGGTTGGGAGTATGGGCATAGATTCAGTCCAAAAATGTATACGCACTAGCCCAATCAGTGTCTTCCTTTAGCCAAGACGATCGAAAATGACGGCCTCTAAGTAGCCCCAAGCGATCGGGTGAACTTCACGATCTCATGCCCAGCAAGTAGCGTTGATTTGGCGATTCTATCCGGCGATAGTGCTACCAGAGCCATGTGGATTGAGCATCCAGTCAATGACCCTGCTGAGCAAAAGCGCCGAAATTCAACACTTATTTGCCGCCATTGAGCGGTCGGCCGCATTTGAAGAGACTTTGATTGTCGCGGTGCTCATTGCATTAATTATTGGTTTTGCCGTCGGCCGACGTATCGCGCGATATCAAGTGCGAGCGATACAGAATCGTGGTGAGGGGAGGCTGTCTTGCAATGTAAAGACAAGGTTCCGTCCACCGGACTATCTCCTCCTCAACCACATCACCCTTCGACTCAAGGACGGAACTACAACCCAAATTGATCACATCCTCGTATCTCGATTCGGGATATTTGTAATCGAGACCAAGGACTATCGGGGTTGGATATTCGCTGACGCTAAAGACCGATACTGGACACAGATTCTGTATCGCACGAAGTTCAGGTTCCAAAATCCCATTCACCAAAATTACAAGCACGTTTGTGCTGTCCGGGATCTCCTCGAATTCCTTGAGCCTGACGTTATTCGTCCCATTGTTGTATTTGTCGGAGACGCAGAATTTAAGCCTGATGCCCCGGATATGGTGTTCACATTGTCCGAGTTCATAGCCTATGTTCAGCGCTATAGAACCGAGGTTATGTCAGTTAATCGTGTCCAGTTTTGTGTAGGTCGCCTGGAGGCTACCCGCCTTGCAATCACTGAGGCAACGGACGTCGAGCATGTCATGGAACTCAGGCGGCGGCATGGAATTACTGACTGACAAGCCGACGCCTTCAAATATTTTCTTCTGGCTGCGGATTCAAGCGGTGGATGCAACACGCTAGACGCTACGTGGGCAGCAGGAGTGTTGCAGATGAAGTACAGGTCTCGGACTGCCATACGGAAACACAGAAGCGCTAATGTGGGCGCGTCGGCGCCAAGGTGAATCGCTTTAGCGTATTGCAGAGTTATTCGACAGAAACCATTCCGCGATTCAGGGAATCCTTTCCAGGATGAACATCAGCGTGCTGTCCTGCGACATCGAAGGGACCAGATGCCGCCCGTCACAGGCGCATCGCGGGAGAGGAGTCAATCTCCCGCATGCACATGGTAATCGCCGCCGTCCGGATAGATATAGAGATCGTGCGAGCCGTCGCCGCGATCCAGCATCTCGTATTGCGCGCCTTCAACTTGCAGCGCGGCAGTCGCGGCAGCAGGCAGGAAAACCAGCGTCGCATGCGCGCGGTCGCCGGGTGTGACCGCCGCGGAGGTTGCCTTCAGGTCGAATGACGCCGTGTCAGGGTCGTAGCTGAAGCTCTGCATGCTGCCGGCGGTGTAGACCGGATAGGCGCGCGCGGTGAACTTGATGCGGCTGGGAAATGCGGCGCCGGGCGGAAACGGGCCGTGCAGGACGGAAAAGCCGTCGCTGTTCTTGGCGTCGGTGGCATCCTGTTTCCACAGCCACAGGGAATTGCCGATGGCGTATTGATCGGCGTACTGGTAGTGGCCGCGCAGGATGGTGTCGTCGTCCGAGACGCCATTGCCGAACTCGCCGACCCACAGCGGCAGGCCCAGCGCCTGTGCGTCGCCGACGGCATTGCTGTAGCCGTTGGACAGCGGGAACAGCGGCGCCAGTACCGCGCTGGGCAGCAGCGAGGCGAGTTCCGCGTCCAGCGTGAAGACATGGGTATAGACGTGCGGCGCATAGACCACGTTGGGATAACTGCTGTACGTCGACCACGGCAGGAATTCGCTGCGCAGGTCGGTGATATTGCGCAGGGCGTCCGGTTCGATGAAGAACAACTGGCTGAAGCCGGGAACGCCCGCGAGCACGGTGCTGATGACTTTGGCGTAGAACGGGAAGGTCGCGGTGGCGTCCACCAGTTCGGGGACGACCATCAGGCCGGGCAGCGGCTCGTTGAACAGCTCGTAGCCCGCCACGGCCGGTTCGTTGTGAAAGCGTTTTGCCAGCGCCAGCACCACCTGCGCGAAATGCTCCTGCAGGCCGACGTTGTCCGACGCCGGCACGTCGAGCCAGAATTTGGTGAAATCCTCTTCCACTGCGGTATCGAGTTCGCGGATGCCGTCGACCATGCACGCGGGGGTGAGATAGCTGCTGGCCCATTGCGGTGCGCCGTCGGCTTCGTGCGCGCCGGTGACCGGGTTCAGCGGCGGCGGGCAGCTCTGCCCCGGTGCGGTGTAGACGTACTTGCTCCAGGCGTCTTGGTGCAGGTCGATCACGGTGTAGATTCCGGCCTGCTTGAACCAGGCCACGATCTGCGCGATGCGGTCGATATAGGTTTGGTCGATTTGTCCGGGCTGCGGTTCCAGCAGCGACCACGACACCGGCAGGCGTACCGCGCTGTAGCCGAATGCGCGCAACTGCGCCGCATCGATGCCGCAGATCGGGATCGTCGGCACGCCAGTCCCCCGTGCCGGGCAGTTGCCGTTCGCATAGGCGACAGGGTCTATCGGATACGGCGTCTGTAGCGGCGTTTTGGAATCGACGTAATCGTCGCGGATGCCGTTGAGATTGACGCCGCGCAGCAGCACCGAGCGGCCGTTGGCATCGACGATCTGGTGCAGTCCGGCCGCACCCGGCGCCGCACTGACGTGCAGGAAGTTCAGGGTCGCTGAGGATGCGGCGATGACGTTGCCGTTGCCGGAAGCGGATGGCGTGGACGATTGCACACAACCGCAGAGCAGGCCCAGTGCCGCCATCCCCGTCACGGCCAGTGCGCGCCGAGTCTTTGGTTGGCCTGCCGGCTGGACGCAGGGGTGATTGCTGGCGCTGGTCATTTTTGGATCATCACTGGGTTGGTTCGCGGCGGGTCTGTGGGTATGCACTGGGTTGCCGGGCGTCATGATAATCCACGGCGGTGCGCAAACGCTGCAGGGTTCATACAATGGACACGGCAGTGTGGTAGATAGCTGGCCATAAATCGCGGATTTCCATCTTATGCAAAAAACGGCGGCGCCAGTCTCTGTTGTGGCCTCGCGGCTGCTGCCGAACCGGTGGGATTTGCTGGCCGTGCCGCTGCTGCTGGGGTGTTTCGTGCTGCTGGCGCACAGCGCGCGGCAGATGTCGGCGCCGCTGTCGGGGCTGGAGCATGCGACGCTGTCGCTGGACCCGTCGGCGCTGCCGGCTTATGCGCTGCGCACCACGCTGCGCATGCTGGTGGCGCTGCTGCTGTCGCTGATCTTCACCTTTGCCTATGGCACGCTCGCCGCCAAGAGCCGCAGGGCTGGCGCCCTGATGGTGCCGTGCCTGGACATCCTGCAATCGGTGCCGATTCTCGGTTTCCTGTCGTTTACCGTGACCGGCTTTCTGGCGTTGTTTCCGGGCAACGTCATGGGCGCCGAATGCGCCTCGATCTTCGTCATCTTCACCAGCCAGGCGTGGAACATG
>JBOICJ010000334.1:0-7226 GCA_050740035.1 Stenotrophobium sp.
GCTGGTGCCAGCGGCTGGTGAGGTCGCCGAGAAACTGCTGTTGGGTGCAGCGGGTTTCATGCCGACCTTCGTCTACTCCGCAGGATTTTATGAAAAGACCTTTCGTGAACTCGGATTGCAGGTCACGGATTTCAAGGTGATGACGCTCAACCAGTTGACCTCCCCGTGGAAGGTGATTCCTCCCGTGCTGGATTTCACCTGGTTGCGTGTGCCTACGTTCATGGTGCCGTATTCCTTCCTGTTTTTTTCCATCGAGAAATAGGCGCGTGCCACAATTGCTGCGTGAGGGCCGCGCTTCGGACAGGGCCGCGTCGGCCTTCGGCGGGAACGCACGCCATCTCTACGTCCGTCATGCGCCGTTGCTCGGACGCCTGCTGAGGTTTGGGCTGGTCGGCTTGTTTGTCACCGGTGGTTACGCGGTGAGTACCTACGCGGCAATTCGCTGGCTGCATGCTTTGCCGCTGTACGCAAGTCTGCTGGGTTGTGTCGTTGCCATCATCGTGTCGTATCTCGGGCAAAAATATTTCACCTTTCGCTCGGAAGGCGCGCACCGCATCGAATTGCCGAAATTCCTGCTGGCCTGCACAGTGGCGGTCGTGGGCAGCAGCGCCAGTATGATCGCCGTGACGCATGCCAGGCTCGATTACCGACTGGGCATCCTGATTTCGGCATTGGTGCTGCCGCTGTGCAATTTCACGGTGATGCATCTGTGGGTTTTCGCGCACGCCCGCAAGCCGGTTGGCGAGTCCTCACGGCATGACTGAGATCGCGCCAATGTTTGCGGTCATGGAACCTGCTTTGACATGATGCATATCGCTTGCGGTGCCAACAGCACCTATATGCCGCACGCTGCGGCGATGCTGCATTCGCTGCTGAGTCAGCCGCGCGACGGTACGCCGGTAACGATCCATTTCATGCACGGCGACGGACTGGCAGACAGCGAACTGGATCGTCTGGAGAGAATGGTGCGTAGCCTAGGCGGCATCTGGCAGCCACACCACATCGGTCCTGAACTGTTGCAGCCTTTCCCTCAGAACTGGCGCTTCGGGCGCGAGGCCTGGTACCGCGTTTTGTTACCGGAGCTGTTGCCGGATCAATCCAAGGTGCTGTACCTGGATGCCGATACCATCGTCCTGCGCTCGCTGTTGCCACTATGGCTGACCGATCTCGGTGGGGCTACGGCGGGCGCCGTGGCCAATCCCCTGTATCCGTTCATGGACGCAAGCTTTATTTCCGAGCTGGGGCTGCAGTCTGCTGCCGAGTATTTCAATTCGGGGATGCTGCTGCTGAATCTCGAGCGCTGGCGTCACGAAGGTCTGACGCAAAAGCTGCTGACATTCGTTGCCGAGCATGGCAAGGAGCAGCAGTGGCCTGATCAGAACGCGCTCAACGTGATTCTGCGCGGTCGCTGGCTGCCGCTGGCGCCCATCTGGAACGCACAAAATGTCTACTTCGACCTGAGACCGGCACAACTGCCGTTTCCCACGGAGCAGATTAAGGAACTGCGTGCGGCCCCCGGCATCGTGCATTTCATCGCGCCGTACAAGCCCTGGGACTATCTCTGCAAGCATCCTTATCGGCAGCGTTATTTCGACCACCTGGCGCAGACCCCTTGGCGCGGTGCGCCGATGCAAGGGGTTACCTGGAAGAATCGTCTGCTGCGCCTGTTACCGCAGCCGTTCATGTGGCTGTTGATGGTTCGGTTGCGCCTGTTTTCAAGACGGTTGCGCGCCCGGCTGCGCGGGTAGGGCCTCGGCCGTCATCAGCAGAATACAGGCATTGCGCAGCCGCTGCTCGGGCGAATAAAGTCGGTCGGAGGCGACCATCAGTAACTGAATCATGGCGATGAACGCGGGCCGTAGCAGACGCGGCAGCTTGGGCGAAACCAGGTCCTGCAGGTACTGCAATACGGCCGGAATGCCGCCGCAGACGCCACGGATGGCGGTCACCTTGAAACCGGCTTTCTCAATGACTCTTTGCAGGCCCATGTAGGTCCAGCGCCAGTAGTCATGCGGACAGGGATGGAAGATGAAGGTGCCGTGGGTGCTCAGCAGCAGGCGTCCACCGGGCTTGAGCAGGCGCCGGCACTCGGACAGGTAGAGGTCGGGGTCTTCGACGTGTTCCAGCACCTGAGTTGAAAAGACCGCATCGAATGTGGCGCTTTCGAGAGGCACGCGGCCATCGGCATCGAGAATCACATGCGCCTCATCATTGCCGGGCATATCGGCGCCGATATATTCCACGTTGGATGGAAACATGTGCCGGTGCCGCATGGTCGAGCAGCCGTAATCGAAGACGCGACTGCCGGCAGGCAGCGCCAGATTCTGCACGGCAGGTTGCAGGGCGCCCTTGAGTTCCCGGATCAGGTGATAGTAGCAGTTGGTCAGCCGGGGTTCTTCGGCCAGAGCCGGGTGTTTGCCGCTGGCATCCTCGCTGACGTAGTTGGGAACCGAGTTGGGCATCGAAGCCGACACGAAGGACTCCTGGAATAAAGATGCACGCAGATTGCGGCAGGCCCGATATTACACCACCACTGCGCGTCCACATCTGCTACCACTGGATTGTCGGCAATCAGTTGCGCGCCTGTGCGGTCATGATCAGGCAGCAGGCGTTTTTGATTCGGCCTTCGGGGGAATAGGCGCGATCGGCCAGCAGAATCATGATCTGCATAACGCAGAAGAATAGCGGGCGCAGAAAACCCGGTAGCTTGTGCGCAGTGGTGTCCTGCAGAAATTGCAGGGCGGTGGCCATTCCGCCAAATACACCCAGAGTGGTGGTGACGTGGAATGCCGCTTTTTCGATGGTTCGATGCAGACCGGGCTCGGTCCAGCGCCAGTAATCGTTGGGACAGGGGTGAAAGATCAGGGTGCCGTGAGTGCTTAGCAATAGCCGGCCGCCGGGTTTGAGCAGGCGCCGGCATTCGGCAAGATACAGGTCGGGTTCTTCGACATGCTCCAGGACTTGCGTCGAGAAGATCAGGTCGAACGAGGCGTCGGGCAGGGGCACCCGGCCAGTGTCGCCGAGCAGCACTTGAGCCAGTTCGTTGCCTGGCAGATCGGCGCCGACATAGTCGATTCCGGCCGGGAACAGGTCGCGGTATTGCATGGTCGAGCAGCCATAGTCCAAAACTCGCTGTCCGTCCGACAGATTCAGCGCTTGCACTGCCTGCCGCAGTGTATTTCTCAGCGCGTGGATGCAATGGTAGTAGGGATTGGTCAGACGAGGCTTGGCGGCCAGCGCTGGGTGATCGTACGAGGTTTCAGTCGTGATCGAAATGCTGGGCTGTGGCCGGGCGCTGTCAGGGTGGAGCTGGGATGACATCAATGAGGTCTCATGGGCGCACAGAATCCGGACAGTCGGATCATACACGGTCAGGTGATGACAGCTTCACCGATACCATTTTCATCCCGCAACAAATATCATGAGTTGCATTTCCAGCAGCCGTATCGAACCCATTATCAGAGACTCATCGGATGAGCCCGTGTAAGCCCGAAGATGTTTTCATCTCGGTTGTATTGCCGTGCTTCAACCGGCTGGATCGCGTTGTGCGTGCAATCGACAGCGTGTTGCGGCAGAGTCACCGGAATCTCGAATTGATCGTTGTGGACGATGGTTCGACAGAGGATCTCCACGGTACCGTCATGGCCATAGGCGATCCACGCTTACGCAATATCCGTCAGCCACGACGCATGGGGCCTGCGGTCGCGCGCAATGCCGGCATCCGTGCTGCCAAAGGCGATTGGATCGCCTTTCAGGACAGCGACGACGAGTGGCGCGCCGACAAGCTGCAGAAGCAGGTGGCGGCCGCATTAGCGGGTGCCGGCGATGCGACGTTTGTCTGCTGCGCCTACGAGGGCCTTCCGCGGGATGAGCGGCCCAGTACCGTGCACGGTCTTGGCGATTGGCCGGAGTGCGACCTATCACCGATGCAATGTTTCAACTTCGGATTCATTCCGCCGACCTGGCTGGTGCGGCGTGAGGCTCTGCTTGCTGCCGGATTGTTTGATGAATCGCTGCCTTCGATGGAAGACTGGGATTTGAATTTCCGCCTGGTACGCCAGGGGCGGGTGGTGATCGTGCAGGAATCGCTGGTGCTGAAGCATGGCGGCCAGGATGCGCTGTCCCACAATATACCGGCGCGGCTGGCGGCGTTTGAGGCGATTTACGCAAAGTACCCGGACTTTTGGGCGGGGGACCGGCGGGTATGTGCGAAATTTCTGACGGAAATTGGCCGGCTTCACTTCCTTCTGGGGACGTTTCCGGCCGGACGCAGAGCGCTGTTGCAATCCCTGCTCAAGCGCCCGGGGTGGAAGGCTACAGGGTATCTTGTGACAAGTTTGGCTGGCGGACGGATTTACACCGTCATCCGGCGTGCCATCTGGAAGCTGCGCTGAAATACGCCCGATCCGGCCGCGGTTTTAATGCTGGGGTGGAGTGTGATGCGTGCGCCGATTACCCTACAATGGCCCCTTAAATATTTCCGAAATTCAATAAAAATTCAGTTGGGAGAAATTTCGTTGGCCAAAATTAAACTGATAGCCAAGGTCAAGAACAGATTGCGCCGTTCGCTGGCGGAGGCGGGCTGGATCGTGAACCGGGTCGGGCCCGAGGACAGGCGTTACTATTTCACCAGTTTTGACGATACGGTTGCCCTGCCGGCCGGTGCGGCGGATGCGTTGAGGGTCGATCACCCCGATCTTGTCAGGCTGCGCGAGACTTATGCCGGGCTGAATCTGCCGGTAAGCCTGCATAGCATGTGGCGCGCCCAAAAGGTTTCGAAAGAACTGGACCTGCAACGGTTTCGCGGCGATAACGTTTACGTCTGGCAGTATCGGCAGATGCGCACGGGCGCAGCCGACCTGCGGCAGTATCTGGCGTTGAATTACGTGCAGTCGTGCGATGCGCTGGGGCTGCTTTCCAAGCTCGAAGAAGATGGCCTGTTCGGTTGCTGGTTGTTCCGCTACGGCAACCGCAAACCGATCAGCCGTGATCTGCTGGATTCGGTCAATGAGATCAATTTTCTCGACAAGAGCATAGGATTGGCCAAGCAGACCGGGCTACGGGTGCTGGATATCGGTGCCGGCTATGGCCGATTGGCCTACCGCATGTCCGAGGCGCTGCCCAATCTGGCGGCCTACGACTGTGTGGACGCGGTCCCTGAGTCCACCTATCTCTGCGACTATTACCTGCGTTTCCGAAAAGTTGACGACAAGGCGCGTGCCATTCCCCTGGACCGGGTGCAGCAGGATCTGGGTTCCAGCTATCACGTTGCCGTCAACATTCACAGTTTCAGCGAGTGCCGGCTGGAGTCCATACGCTGGTGGCTGCAGCGGGTCGCCGAACGCGAAATCCCCTGGCTGCTCGTCATCCCCAACGATCCCGAGGTAATGCTTTCGTCGGAAGTGGGAGGAGAGCGTCTTGATTTCTTCCCGGAGTTTGCCGCAGCCGGCTATGAGTTGGCACACAAGGCTCCGGTCTACGATAACGACGAACTCCGCGAGTTGATTGGCGTGCTTGATCATTACTTCCTGTTCCGTCGCCGTGGCTAATGCACCCGCGCTGGGCATCTCGATCGTAGTGCCCAGTTACAACCATGCTGAATATCTTCCGCGTACCCTGGATTCGATCCTGGGCCAGGAGCACGCTCCTTTTGAAGTGATCGTCGCCGACGGTGCGTCGAATGATGCGACAGTTGATATCCTCAAACAGTACGCGCAGCGTTTTCCGCAGTTGCAGTGGTTGTCGGAACAAGACAAAGGTCCCGCGGATGCGGTCAACAAGGGGCTGAAGCGCGTCACCGGCGACATCATCGGCATCCAGAGTTCGGACGATGTCTATTACCCCGGGGCTTTTGCCGAAGTCGCCAGGGTTTTTGCCGAGAACCCTGACGTCGGATTTGTCTGTGGCGATGTCGAAGGCATCGACGAGCATGACTGCGTGTTGTACCGGACGCAGGTCCCGGCACTCAGCTGGCAGGCGGTTTTTGCGCGGTCCATGGCGATTCCGCAAAGCTCGATATTTTTCCGGCGTGAGCTGGCCGGGCAGATCGGCGGGTGGAATGGCAGCTTCTATGGTTGCGATCTTGATTACTGGATGAGGCTGTTGTTCCGTACCCGGGCCATGCATCTGCCGCGCGCGCTATCTGGCTGGCGGCGTTACGAAGGGCAACGCACGCGGCCGGATCAGTACCGCCGTATCTGGGACGATTACTGGCGCATGATCGATACCTCGCCGGATGTGGCGGCAGCCCCGGCATCCGTACGGCGCCTGGCGCAAGCCAGCAAGCACCTGCTGGTCCTGCGCTGCCCGCCGTCGCAGTCGCGCTGGACGATCTGGAAGCATCTTCTGATCGGTGCCTGCCTGCACCCGGGGTTTTGGCGTTATAACCCGGCGGGCATGATTGCCGCCCAGCTTCCGGGAGTTGCCGCCATACGTTGGGTTTACCGGCACCTGTGCAGGCGTCCACTGCGGAGCCAGCCTTTGCGCCAAGCCATTTTGCCCAAACCGGAGCGCTACCCCTCATGACTTTCCAGCACTGGCTCAAGTCGCGGCTGCTGCCGGCAAGTACCTGGTCCGGGCGCACGGCGCGGCGGGTATTTCACGCCTGTATGCCGTGGAGGGAGCATAACCAGCATCCGGCGATGCTGGATGCGCTGGCGGCCAGTTGTTCCCAGGTGTTTTTTGTCCAGGTGGGGTCGAATGATGCCGGTTATGGCGATCCCCTGAGCTACTACACTCTGCATCGTGGCTGGCGTGGCCTGATGATCGAGCCGCTGCCGCATATCTACGAGCGTTTGCGCAAGCGCTACGACCGGATCTCGGGGCTGAAATTCGCCAATGTCGCGATCGATGTCGCTCCGGGGGAACGCCCCTTCTATCACCTGCGGCGCAGCGACGAGCCGGGACTGCCGCCCTGGTACGACATGCTGGGCTCGTTCAAGAAAGAGAACGTACTCAAGCATCAGAAATATCTGGCCGACATTCCGGACCGCATCGTCGAAACGGCCGTGCGCTGCCAGACCTTCGACGGCCTTTGTGCCGAGCAGGATGTCGCACGTTTCGACGTGCTGCATATCGATGCCGAGGGTTATGACTATGAAATTCTCAAATCTGTCGACCTGGCCAAATATCGCCCGGCTGCGGTGTTGTTCGAACATGCCCATCTGAACTCTACCGATTATCAGGCCAGCCTCAAACAACTGCATGATGCAGGCTATCTGACTCAC
>JBOICJ010000335.1:0-4926 GCA_050740035.1 Stenotrophobium sp.
ATCAATCCCGGGATCGATGTGGTAGCCCAGGCCAGTTCCGCCAGCGACGCCACCGGCGCGGTGGCGCATACGCGGGTGACGCTGCAACGCATCAGCATCTTCAACCATCAGCCCATTGCCGGCATCATGGCCAAGGGCACGGTCGATCTGACCGGCGACATCCGCGTCTGGGGCAATCCGCGACCGCCGACCGTGCCGCCCAATGATTTCTCCCTGCTGAATCTCAATAACGTTGCCGGACTCAACGTCACCAATCTGCTGGGAATCGATCTCAACGATCAGTTGATCGACCTCAAACCGCTGCTCAATCTGACCGGTACGCAGATCCTGGCGCTGGATGCCAACGTCACTTTTCCGCTATCCATCTGGTCGGCAAATACCGTGACGCTGCACCCCGAGCCTGCGCAGGTGAATGGCGGCACGCTGGGCAGTTTGTTGAACGGACTTGGGCTGGGCGGCCTGCTCGGTGGGTTGACCGGCAAGCTGGTGCCCAATCCCAACATTCTCAATGGCGCGCGCACCTGCCTGCCGCAATGGCCCGGCGCCACCGATTCGCTGTGTACGCCGTTGTCGCAGTCGGTACAAATCCTCCAAGGCAGCATCGCCCCGGCGACCACGACGGGCGGACAGTGCATCGATTGGTATCTGAGCCTGCTGGGCATCAAGCTGGGCTGCAAGACCTACGCTCCGGTCATCACCACGCCGCAGAATCCGCCCAGCGATACCAGCCTGCAATTGAAGCTGCCGGACATTCAGGATCCGCAGAATCTGGTCTCGAGCATCACCGGATTGCTCGGCAGCGGCGGGGTCCCGGCTTTTCCCGCTGACCTGCTCGATTACAGTTTTGGCTATCCGGCGGCGCAGGCGGACACGCTCAAGGCCGCGGCGACCGTACTCGGCGATTGCAGTTCGCTGGATGCCAATGCCTCGGGACTTTACTGGGTGACGGGAAACTGTACGTTGAACGGCAATGTCGGCACGGCCGATGGCCCCGGCGTCGATGCCAATCCGGTCGTCATCATCACCGCGGGCAGTGCCGTGAATTTTTCTGCGGGCAGCACACTCAATGGCGTGCTGTACATGTACGGCGGCGGCAACAAGACCGTGACCGGCCCCGCGGCGAGTCCGCGCGCGACGATTCGGGGGGCCTTGCTGGTGGACGGCAACCTGAGCATGAGCGGTACGTTGCTGAATGTGGTCTACGACCCGGCCAATATCCGCGCCGCCGGGTTTCTTGCCGGCAGTTTCGCGCCCCTGGCCGGCAGCTGGAACGACCAATGGAGTGCGCCATGAGCGCCGCCGCGCAGCGCGGATTCGGTTTGATCGAAATCCTGATCACGCTGGTGGTGATTGCATTCGGCGTCATGGCGCATCTCACCTTCCAGCGCGTGACGTTTCATGAGGCGGGGCTGGCGGTCAGCCGTGCCAAGGCGGCGGAGGTGGCACAGGAAAAGCTGGAGGATCTGACCGCATTCGGCTGCCTCAAGACCGGCGATTGCGCTTTCGCCTTTCAGGATATCGCGACCGATGCCGGCGGCAATCTCGTCAGCGGCAGCCAGCTGGAATTGCCGGCAGCCGCCGCGTTCACGGTCGACAACACCAGCTACACCCGCCACTGGACCGTGACCGATTACTGGTACACCGCGACCAACAGCGCACCGACGACGACCGCGCCGACGGGGGCGCCGTTGCCTGGCCTGAAGGCGGTCACGGTCAATATCACGTGGACGGATACCAATGGCGACGATCAGAACCTGAGCTTGAGC
This sequence comes from Stenotrophobium sp., assembly GCA_050740035.1. Classification (GTDB taxonomy): domain Bacteria; phylum Pseudomonadota; class Gammaproteobacteria; order Nevskiales; family Nevskiaceae; genus Stenotrophobium. The sequence continues at coordinate 1,767 of JBOICJ010000335.1, forward strand.
ACCCTGATCGCCGGCGCCGATCCTGCGGCCGCGGCGCGTGCATTCCAGTAACCCTGTACAGGTTGGTTTCGCCTAGCGCTCGGTATCGAGATCGGGAATCCGCGTAAAGGCGATTCGCATCGGCGCGTGCTCGCGTGCGGTATGGGCGCGGCCAAAGTACACCGTGTTCTTGCCAAAGCGCTGGTTCAGGCCGTCGATGGTCTGATAAAGCTCGCGGTGAGGTTTCTCCTCGGCAAACAGGGGCAGGGTTTGCTGATGTTCGGAGTTCAAAGCGAGCAGTGTTACACCGACCGCCATCGGCGGCGGAATATTCCTGAGCGGTCTTTTCGCCCAGAGCGAATCCAGAAAATGACCGAGCGCAATGGTGTCCTGGGTTTCGCTGAAACGGCCATCGCGGCGCCATTCCCGGTGGCCGAGGTAGCTGATGCGGACGTGCATTGCGCCGCTGACGAATTGCATCCTGCGCAGGCGCATCGCGGCCTTTTGCAGCATGCGGTGGATGACGGCGTGCGCATCGGCGTCGTTGCGCAGTTGCGGTGGCAGGACATGCGAGTGGCCGATGCTGTGCTGCGCGCCGGCTGGTGCGTGAACTTCCTCGCCGCGCAGGCGCGCCCACATCAGCCGGCCCTCGATACTGCCACAGGCCTGACGCAATTCCTCGCGGCTGGCGGCGCAGAGTTGCTCGACGCTGTCGATGCCGTGGGCGCGCAGACGCAACTCCATGCGTGAACCGATGCCGCAGAGGTCGCGCAGCTCCAGCGGATATAGGATCTGCGGCAGGTCTTTTTGCTCGAGGACCACCAATCCATCCGGTTTCTGCATGTCGGATGCGGTTTTTGCCAGATAGGAATTCGGCGCGATGCCGATCGAACAGGTCAGTTGCGAGCCGACGTTTTCATGAATGCTTTGCTTGATGCGCAGGGCGATGGCTCTGGCCCGTTGCGGTGTCTGGTCGCGCAGGTTGAGGGCGCAATGCATTTCGTCGATCGACGAAGTCCATTCGACCTGCAGCACGCGGTCGATGGCTGCGACCAGACGATGGTGATATTCAACATACTTGGCATGATCGCCGACGATCAGGCGGATTTCGGGACACAGCCGTTTGGCTTCGCGCACCAGCGTGCCGGTTTTCACCCCACGGACCTTGGCCTGATGGCTTGCGGCGATGCAGCAGGTGGTTTCGGCGATGGAGGGCACCACGGCAATCGGACAACCACGCAGAGTCGGGTCGAGCTGCTGCTCGACCGACGCAAAGTAACTGTTGAAATCGACCGCCAGGCGCATGGGGCGTGCCCGGAAAATGCAGTTTCGGGTACCTACGTTAGCGCGGATTTTTGAAAATAAAAAACCGCCGATAAAGACGGTTTTTTATATCAAATGACTGGTCGGGGCGAGAGGATTTGAACCTCCGACCACCTCCACCCCAAGGAGGTGCGCTACCAGGCTGCGCTACGCCCCGAACTTTGACAAAAACCGTGAATGCACGCGTGCGCGCATCAAGGGTCGCGCATGTTAGCGGATGATCGGTGGAATGAAAAGAATCAGTCGCCCAGCAGGGACAGCAGCGACTCCAGATCGTTGCGCAATTTCTTGATCTCGCCGGCGCGACGAACGCTGCCGCGCGGTAGCGCGGTCTTGGTTGCAACTGCCGCAACTGCCGGTGTTGCCGTCGTTGCCACCGCCGATTTCGGGGTTTCGCGCAGACGCTGGCGGGCGCCGCCGATGGTGAAGCCCTGTTCGTACAGCAGGCTGCGGATGCGGCGCACCATCAGCACGTCGTCCTGCTGGTAATAACGGCGGTTGCCGCGCCGTTTGGTCGGCTTGAGTTGCGGGAACTCCTGCTCCCAGTAACGCAGCACATGCGCTTTGACATCGCACAATTCGCTGACCTCGCCGATCGCGAAGTAGCGCTTGCGTGGAATCTCGGGCAGGTCTGCCAGCGTATGTTCAGCGCGCATCGGATTCGACTCTCAGACGCAGTTTCTGCCCCGGACGAAAGGTGACGACGCGGCGGGCGAGAATGGGGATTTCTTCGCCGGTTTTAGGGTTGCGTCCCGGACGCTGGTTTTTGCTGCGCAACTCGAAGTTACCGAAGCCGGAGAGTTTCACTTCTTCACCGGCTTCCAGTTGTTCGCGAATTTTTTCAAAAAAAAGATCAACGAATTCCTTGGCCTCACGTTTGTTGAGTCCGAGTTCCTCGAATAGCGCTTCTGCCAGTTCAGCCTTGGTCAACGACGCCACGTACGGATCCCCAAAATAATCGTGTCAGGCCCTGATCGAGGCCCCAAGTTGTTGCGCCAGCGCGGTAGTGATTCCGACTACTGAGCTGTCAATTTCTTCTACGGTCAGAGTGCGCGAATAATCATTGAAAATCAAGCCTAAGGCAACACTTTTGCAGGCATCACCCAAGCCTTTTCCGCGGTAAATATCGAACACCAAAACCTTCTGCAATGATTTGCCACCTGCGTGCTGCACGCAGTCGATGATTTGCTGCGCCGTCACTGCTTCGGCGGCGATCACGGCGAGGTCGCGGCGTGACGAGGGGAACTCTGAAAGCGGCTGCGCTTTCGGTCGCGCCGTTTCACGAATCACTGGCCAGTCCAGTTCGAACACGCAAGCGCTGTCCGGCAGGTCCAGCGTGGCGACAACTTGCGGATGCAGCGTGCCGATCCAGCCTGCGGCCTGACCCTTGCGCAGAATCTGCGCGCAGCGTCCGGGGTGGAGTGCGGGGTGACTGGCCGGAACGAAACGGTATTCATCAGCCGCGCTGCCCAGCAACGTGACCACATCGGCCTTGAGATCGTGGAAATCGATGTTGCGCGCGGCGCTGCCCCATTGCTCCGGCAACGCCGACCCGCTGGCAAGGCCGCCGATGCGTGCGGTCTCAACGATCCGTCCGTCGATCTCGGCAAAGCAGACGCCGTGCTCGAACAGACGCACGCGGCGTTGCTGCCGCTGATGGTTGTGCAGCCAGGCCGGGATCAGGCCACTCCACAGCGTGGTACGCATCACCGACAGGGTTTCCGCGATCGGGTTGTCGAGCGCGACGGCGGCGATATCGGGGGTCAGCGTCTTCTGGATGCGGGCATCCACGAACGACAGCGTGATGGCTTCCTGCCAGCCGCGGCCGATGAGCAGATCCTTGATGCGTGAGATATGG
>JBOICJ010000336.1:0-3055 GCA_050740035.1 Stenotrophobium sp.
GCCAGCATCACCTGGCTGGAAGAATTCTTTAAGGGCTGGGGTGGCGCGATCCTGTTCGTCACCCACGACCGTGCATTCCTGCGCAACCTCGCCACGCGCATTCTGGAGCTGGATCGTGGCTGGCTGACCAGTTGGCCCGGCGATTACGAAAATTTCCTGCGCCGCCGCGAGGAGCGCATGCACGCCGAGTCGCAGGAGCGCGCGCTATTCGACAAGCGGCTGGCGCAGGAAGAGAAGTGGATCCGCAAGGGCATCGAGGCGCGCCGCACGCGCGATATGGGCCGCGTCAAACGATTGATGGAGGCGCGCCAGGTTTACAGCGAGCGGCGCAACCAGCCGGGGCAGGCGCGCATGCTGGTGCAGGAGGCCGAGCGCAGCGGCAAGCTCGTCGCTGAGGCCGAGAATGTCAGTTATACCTATCCGGGCGCCGATACGCCGACGATCCGCAACCTCACCGCTGCGGTGCTGCGCGGCGACAAGCTCGGCATCATCGGCCCCAACGGGGCGGGCAAGACCACGCTGATCAACTTGCTGCTGGGCAAGCTGGAGCCGACTTCAGGCCAACTCAAGCTCGGCTCGAAACTGGAAGTGGCCTACTTCGATCAGTTGCGTGGTGCGCTCAAGGAAGAAATGTCGGTACTCGACAACGTCGCCGATGGCAAGGACTACGTGCAGATCGGCGAGCAGCGCAAGCACGTGATGGGCTACCTGCAGGAATTCCTGTTCGCGCCGGATCGTGCGCGCAGTCCGGTCAAAACTTTGTCCGGCGGCGAACGCAATCGTCTGATGCTGGCCAAATTGTTTGCCAAGCCGTCGAACCTACTGGTGCTCGACGAGCCGACCAACGATCTCGACGTCGAGACGCTCGAACTGCTGGAAGAATTGCTGCTGGATTACACCGGCACCGTGCTGCTGGTGTCGCACGACCGTGCCTTTCTCAACAATGTCGTCGGCCGCTGCTTTGTGTTTGAGGGTCAGGGCCGCGTCAACGAATATGTCGGCGGTTACGACGACTGGCTGCGCCAGCGGCCGGCGACTGTCGATGCGCCGGCACCCCGGCGCGTGGTGATTCCTTCGTTGCCGGATGCGCCGGCACCACTGCCGATGTCGGCGAGCCGGCTCGGCGCCAAGGACAAGCGTGAACTCGACACGTTGCCCGCGAAACTGGAAAAACTCGAAGCCGAGCAGGCCGCACTGGCCGCGCAGATGAGCGCGCCGGATTTCTTCCGGCAGGACAGCGGTGCGACGGTGACGGTGCAGAAACGTGCGGCGGCAGTGGCTGCTGAACTGGCCGTGGCCTACGTGCGCTGGGAAGAGCTGGAAGCGTTGCGCAGCCAGTAGTCAACGCACCATCATCACGCCGATGCCGACGCGGGTGATGGCATGGTTGTAGTCGATCAGGCTTTCGCCGTAGCCGCTGAAGAAATTGACGCAATAAAACAGTGAACCGTCCTGCGACGGGATGCTGTAGTTGAAGGCGACCGAGCCCTTGCCGGTGGCGGGATTGTCGCGGATCGTCAGATGCGCCAACTGGTCATGGAAGAACTGCCGCTCCACCTGAAACTCGGCGTGGCCGAGATAGCGCTGGATGTCCGGGTTGTCGTCGCCCTCGGCGTCGGTGGGGCTGGTTTTGGCTTTTTCCGGCAGCCGGTACCAGAACTTCAGATACACCAGGTATTTTCCCTTGGCCTGGAACGGCGCGATGTAAATGCGGTTCCAGCTGCGCGAGTCGGGCAGGCCCATGCCATTGGATTCATGTTCGAAGCCGAGATCGGCGCCCCATTGGTTGATCCAGTTGAATCCTGGGATCCAGCGGTAGAACAGTTCCGGGTTGTAATCGGTTGCGCGGAACGGCGAGGACTCCTTCTTGTTATAAAGCTGCCAGAAGGATTTCTGCGTATAGGCGAAATAGAAGTTGGTATGAAACAATTTCTGCTTGGCGCTGATCTGGAATTCGACCTCGGCATGGCGCCCGTCGTATGCGGAACTATAGGTGTAGGGCAGCACGAACATGGGCTTGTGTGTGGACAAGCCGTTGTCGGCGCTGACGATGGAGTAGGTTTCCGGGTTCGGATGAAAATTTTCGAAGTAATTGGCAAAGAGACTCTTGGAGGTTTTTGCGGGAACCACCGATTCAGTGGCCGGCGTCGTCGGCGCTGCGGATGTGGCTTCCGGCGGGTTGGCGACGATCGGCTGGTCGGGCAGCGCAGTGTCGTCGGCCTCGGCGGTGGCAACTGCGCATGACGTGGCCAGCAGCAGGGCGAGCAGCAGGACTTTCATGCGTCATCTCCGGCCGGCGTCGGAGATGATTCTGCCGGCGCCAATAAAAATGCCCGCTGAGCGGGCATGAAGTGTGGGTTTTCGTGAACGGATACTCAGGCCAGCGCATCCACGTAGGGTTTCATCACGCGCTCGACGCGGCAGAGCTTGGCGAAATGCCAGAGCTTCTTCATGTTGACGCTGCGTTCGCCCATCGCGGTACGCAAATCGTCCACCGCGAATTGCGGGCCGATCTTGTTGCGGAACTTGAACAGGTCGGCGAGGGTTTTTTCCAGGCTGTAGATTTTGACTTTCACATTCTCGATGGCGTGGGTCTCGACGCCGTCGGTGAACGCCGGGCCGCCCAGACGAGCGACGCGAACTTCGGGATAATCGACGCGCGGACGCGCCGCACGCCGCTCGATGGCGACAAAAACTTCATTGGCCGACTGTGTGCCAATACCGTGATAGGCCAGAGCGGATTGCAGGCAGACGACGCCATTGGGTACCGCGCGGCCGATGATCGCGAGCGATAGACTGGGTGACAGCGATGAATCGGCCAACACATAACTGCCGCGCCCGACTTTCTTGATCGTGCCCTTGTCACACAGGCGACGCAGGTATTCGGCCTGTATGCCTTGCGGCACCAGATCCTTTGGACGCAACACGCCTAGCTTTTGCGCTAGATCAATTATGCGTTCGGATTTGCTTTGTTCGTCCATGTGTGACCAAGCCTAGATAGAAGCCTAGATGTGTGTATATTTAAGAACAAATCCATGTTATTTGCAAGCATTCA
>JBOICJ010000337.1:0-4250 GCA_050740035.1 Stenotrophobium sp.
GCACAGCGGTGGGTCGTTCAGGGAGCGAATCACTTCGACTTTACCGACTTCACCATTTTTGGTCGTGGTCTGGTACGCAAGGCCCTGGGTTTGGGCTCGATAGACGGCGTCCACATGTTGCAGTTGACCGCCACCGTTACGCGAGAATTCCTCGATATTCATCTGCGTGGGTGCCGCCAGCATGACAGCCGACTGAGCTGGGAACAGTATCCTGAACTGATCAAGATCGAGGCCTAGGGTCGTGTCACGCGCATTGGCACGCGCCCCTCGAAGCTCGCCAAGGACTGGTCCGTGAAGGTGAGCCTCCAAGCTAAAAGCATGAGCCTGTATAAGGGGCGGTAACATACAACATGCGCTTCGATCGTCCCGGCTAGCCGGCGGTGTCTTGGGCGGCCAGCATATCCACCGCCAGGTGCGCGGCCTTGCCGATGGCGGCGTCCTGTGCCGGGTGCTTGATGCGGACCTCATGGCTGCGGGTGAATACCGAGACGGCGATGTTGCGTCCATTGCCATAACTGACCATGCCCGCCTCGTTGCGCACGATGACGAGGGTGCCGGTCTTTCCGGCGGTCTTGATGTGGTCTTCGGGAAATCCGGAGGCGAGGCGGTGCGGCCAGACCTGGGCGCCGAGGATGCGGCGCATCTGCGCGCAACTGTCCGGCGAGGCGGCGCGGTCGGCCCAGATCATTTCGAACAGGCTCGAGATTTCGCGCGGGGTGGTGCGGTTGGTCTTGGGGGCGTCCAGCACGCGCAGTCTGCGGACCAGTTCCGCGTCTGGGTGGGTCGGAAAATCCGCGAGGTTTGCAACACCGGCATCCTGGCCCATCTGTGCGAACAGTCCGCGGCAGTCGAAGTCCACCGCCGTGCCAGGCAGGCCCAGTGCCCGCATGGTGGCGTTGACTTTGCTCAGGCCGACCTTGGCGCAGATGACGTCGGTGGCGGCGTTGTCGCTGACCACCATCATCGACAGTGCGAGATCGCGCCAGGACAGCGTGACCGGGCCGAGCATGACCGACAGCCCGGTCGGGCCGGGCGCGCGGCCGGCGACCGGGACTGTCACCGGCTCGGTCAGATCAACCAGCCCCGCGTCGGACTGGCGGAACAGTTCGACCAGTACCGGCACCTTGAACACCGAAGCGGCGACGACCGCGGTGTCGGCCCGGTAGCCGATCTCGCCGCCGCTGCCGAGGTCCCTGGCGTGGACGAAACCATCGACGGCTGCGGCCTTGAAAATGTCTTCGAATGTTGTCTGTTGCATGATGCACCGCCGGGTTGGGGATTCGTCTGCGCCACTGTAGGGAGTGTGTGGTCACTGGGGCATCCATGAAAATACCGTATTTGGGCGCGGCGAAGTCCCGTGTTTCTGCGGATGCCATGTTGGCGCGGGCTGCGCCAGACTAGCCTTGTCCCGATCTCTTTTTGATTCCATCCACCAAGGTTTTTCCCATGAATGCTCCCGCCGCATCGACCGTCACACGGAAACTCGATGAGTTGTTCAAGCCCTGGAATCGCAGCGATGCGCCGGGCCTGGTGGTGGGCGTTGCGCACAAGGGCAAGGTGATCTATCGCCGCGGATTCGGCTTGGCGAGCGTCGAGCACGGCACCGCCAACACGCCGCTGACGCGCATGCGCATCGGTTCCACCAGCAAGCATTTCGCCGTGATCTGCGCATTGTTGCTGGCCGAGGAGGGCAGGCTGGATGTCGACGCCCCTCTACGCAAGGCCATGCCGGAACTGGCCGGCATCATCGGCGAGCCGACGCTGCGCGAGCTCATGCGCCACACCAGCGGCCTGCGCGATCCCCAGGACATGACGTTCCTGCTGCTCAACAAGACTTACAGGAATGTCGCCCTTCCTGGCAACGGGCGGGAACTGGGCAAGCGCTTTGCCAGCAGCAACTTCCCGCGCGGCGAGCGCATGATCTACTGCAACCAGGGCTATCAACTGTTGTCGCTCGCGGTAGAGCGCGTTGCGGGTATGCCGTTCGGCGACTTCCTGCAGCAGCGCGTGCTGGCGCCGATGGGCATGAGCGAAACCGTGCTGCTGCCCAGCGACATGCTCATGCTGCCGGGCATCGCTTCGCAGCATGTGCCGATGCCGGACGGCAAGTGGTACCGCGGCATCTATCCGTCGGACGAACTGCTGGGCGCCGGCGGCATGGTCTCGACCATTGACGACATGCTCCGCTGGATCGCGCACCTGCGCGGCCCGGACAAGATCGTCGGCACGAAGAAGTCCTGGGAGCAGATGCTGGAGCGTCCGCGCTACAGCAGCGGCGCCGAGGGCGACTACTGCCTGGGCCTGACCCGCGAGCACTATCGCGGCGTCGAGATCATCCACCACGCCGGTGCGGTACTTGGCGGCACCTGCCAGATGCTGACGGTTCCGGCGCATGAACTCGACATCAGCCTGATGTTCAACCGCATGGACGGCGCGGCCCCGGCGACGGCGCTGAAAGTGGTTGAAGCGGTGCTGGGCGAGATCCTGGCGCCGGTGGTTCCGCCCAGGATCGAAGGGCGCGAACATCTGTTCGGCCATTGGTATAACGCCGCATCGCAGCGGTTGTTGCGCATCCACGTACACACATCGCCCGGCCAGGCGCCGGTGCTGGCGCTGTCGGTGCAGGAGACGGTCGCCGGCCCGATTGCGGAGCGCGACGGCCGGTGGGTCATGGCCACGGCCTCGCACGGCACCATTGAAATCGATCTGCCCGAAGCCGGCAGCCAGCCGGATCGCATCGAGGTTTCCGACAGCGGGCACAAGGAGTCCTATGTGCGTCTGCCCGGGACCGGCCCTGCCGCGGAAAAACTCGCGAAAGAACTGGCCGGACGTTATCGCTATCCCGATTTCGACATCGATCTTGCGGTGGTGCTGGATGACGGATCGTTGTGGCTGGACCTGTTGCCGTATTCCGGCCGCAGCCGCCTCAAGCTACAAGCCTTGGGCGCGGATGTTTTCGGCATGGTGTTCACTTCGGATACGTTCATCCCGTACCCGTTGACGGGCAGTCTCATCATCGAACGCCAGGACGGCAGGGTGACGGGTTTCTGGCTCAACAGCATGCGCACGCGCCGGCTCTGGGTCGAGCGCGTTGTTCAGTAGTGCGTTCATTCGGCCGGTCGAAACGATGTGATGCCGCCGCACACCTGAAATATTTTCAAGAATGATTATCGGAGCGGGAAGCGTCAATCGACTGTCGTCGACTGCATCTCATTGGCCTTGATTGCCGCCAGAGTGGCTTCCTGTTTCGCGCGTGTGATCGGGAATGTCCAGAGGATGGGCGCGGCGATGGCCACGCCTAATACCGGGAGCCATACCGAAACCAGCTTGATCGCGAAAGCGCCTTGCGCGGATTGCTGTGAAGCAGCGGCATCAAAGCTCAGCCAGCCTGCGATCGCCAAGCCCAGGGCGCCACCCAGTCCGCCCAGAGATCGGCTCAGGAAGGCAAGGGTCGCGGAATAAATGCCGGCCATATCCTCGCCCGATTGCAGCCGTCCATAATCGACGATGTCTCCCATCATGGCTGGAATGCAGACGGCGACGGCAACCACGGTGAAGGCGCCAATCGGATTCAGAATCATCATGGGGATCAGGCCGGCTTCTCCGACCGGGACAAATGCCTGGCCGGCATAGGCTACGGCCGCCAATAACAGTGCGACGGCCGCAACGCGATGCCGCTCGAAGTGCAGGCACATCCAGCCCCAGAACGGCAGGCCGAGCAGTCCGAACGGCATGACGACCAGCATCAGTGCCGCGTACTGCTTGCTGAGCCCAAGATAGCTGTTGACGAAGAGGTAGGTGGTGCTGGTAGACATGCTGGTCAGAAGCGTGACCGGAATAAATGCGGCGAGCAGGCGTATCAACGGGCCGTTGTGCACGACTGATTGAAGAACAACGCGCCAGTTTTGACCTTTCTTTTCAATTTCTGGCGGTGGCGCAGCCTCGCCATCCGGCACTTTGGCCAGGGCATACAGGTTTATCGCGGGGACGCAGACCACGATGACCATGGCCGTAAATGACAATGTATGCAGGTACAGCTCGGTCGTCGGAGTCAGTCCAAGTGCGTGGGTTGCGAACGGCACGATGAAGAAAGCCAGTCCTCCAAGCAGCGTCGCCATTGCGCGCCACAGTTGTATGCGCGCGCGCTGTACGTAGTCGCGCGACAAACCGAAGCTCCATGCGCCGTAGGGAATTTCGGTGAGCTTCCAGCCGACGTAGGTCACCAGCACCCAGATGCCGTAGTAGGTGAC
>JBOICJ010000338.1:0-4566 GCA_050740035.1 Stenotrophobium sp.
CGTCGGCATAGCCTGGCGCTGGCGGCACCGCGTTGCGCTCGCGCAGCAGCCGGTGCATCAGCGGCAACCGGTAGTACGGCACCGAGGCCATGGCGTGATGTTCGAGGTGGTAGTTCACGTAGAAGGGAGCGGCGGTCAGCCGCGCGAGCCAACCGGCCCGCGTCGTGCGGGTATTGCGAAACATGTCGGGCACCCGCTCCAGCACGCCGTGCTCGGCGATCGAGCGGATGCGCACGAACAACTGGAACGGCGTGAGGTAGGCCAGCACCCAGATGCCGTAGAGCCAGGCATGACCGCTGGCCGCGCAAAGTCCGAATAGCACCGCGTTGGTCAGCAGCATGCCGCAGGCGTTGCGCAGAAATGCCAGCGGATAATCCCACCAGCGCCGTCCATCCTGCGGCAGCGTCTCGATGTGATTGGATACCGTCCACTTGATCACGCCCGCGTCCATCAGCAGCAGCCCGAACATCACCTTGAGGCCGGTGAATCCGCTGAGATCGCGCAACATCTTGCGCACCATCGAACGCCGCGTCACCGGATAACCGGAATGCAGCGTGATGTCCGGATCCTGATCGGTGCCGGTCATGGTGTGATGCACGAAATGATGTGCGCGATATTTCGCCAGGTTCTGCCAGATCGGGCGGGCGCAGAACCCGTCGGCGAGAATATTGTTCATCCAGCGGGTCTTGAACAGCGTGCCGTGCGCACCTTCGTGTTCGAGGATCGCCAGCGCCAGCTGACGCCCGGCGATCAGCACCAGCGCGACGGCAAAGGTCAGCGGATTCGGCCAGCGCGCCAGTACGAAGAATACTGCCGCGATGACCAGCCAGGTCGAGGCGATCGCCCAGAGCCCGCGCCAGTCCGAGCGCGCGGTAAGTTGCGCGATTTCATCTGGCGTAAAGACATCACGCAACTTGCGCTGCGTGACGGCCGGCATCTCGGTAGGCGTCGAAGTCAGTGGTGTGTTCATGGTCTGGTTCTCATTTGGGTATTCAGTGCGTGCGCCGCAGCGCGCCCGCGGATCGCGAGGCCGGCGACGGAAATGATTGCAGTCCCTGCCAGATGGCGTGGCCGGCGCGGTCGAACTTCACGACGGTGTCGACGAAGGCGCGGCGCTCGTCGACGTCCACCAGAGGCTCCGGCAGCAAGGGATCGAACACCAATCGGCGAATGGCTTCATGGCCGACCAGATACGACTCGCGCGCGGCAACCTCCGGCTCCAGTTGATCGGCGCGCGCCAGCCAGTTGTCGAGCTTGCGGCGCGTCTCGCGATAGATTTTTGTCAACGCCTTGCCATCCCACAATTTGCGCGCCTGCTGCTCGCTCGCCTCGTCGAACTGCTGCGCGATGAACACCGGCGCATGCGCATCCAGTCCGAGCTTGTGCAGACGCTCGCGCACGCCGGCAACGCCGCTGGCGAGATTGTCGGGACGGATAAACAGGCCCTCCGTCAGTTCGCGCAGACCGAGCAGCGCCAATGCCCGGTCGCGTGCCCGTTGCGCCACGCGGTCGCTGCGGCGCAGACCGCCGAGATGCACGGCGATCCAGTCGCCCTTCCAGGGCCGCACGCGTTTTTCGCTGCCGCGCCAGCTGGCAAGGTCGCCGGCCAGTCCCGCCGCCTGCGGCCCGAGCCGGTAGCTGCCGCGCCCCGCGGCTTCGATCATGCCGACGCTCGCCAAACGCACCAGCGCCACCCGCACACTGTTCTCGCGCAGGCCGAACAGCGCGCAGGCACCGACCGCGTCGGACGCGGTCAACGGCTCGCCTTCGGCCGCCAGCAGCAGGTTCAGGATCAGGTGCTTGGGGTTGGGCAGCATGCAAAATCCGTTAATGACGTGTAACGTCTGTAAATGCTAATTGATGAAACATTACACTGTCAAGTTATTTTAGTATATTTTCGTAATAATCAGTTCTGAGCCCGGAGTCGCCCATGCACACCCTGAAGACGATGACCTTTGCAGTCACTGGCCGCATCGCCCGCATCACGCTCAACCGCCCTGCTCGCGGCAATGGCATCACCATGGATATGCCGCGCGAGCTGGCCGAGTGCATCGAGCGCGCCAACATCGACCCGGCGGTGCACGTCATCGCACTGTCCGGCAACGGCAGCGGCTTCTGTGGCGGCTACGACCTGGTGGAGAGCGCGGAAGCGCTGAAGGTCGGCGAAGCCAGTGCGGCGCGCCCGAAAGGTTCGGTACTCGATCCGCTGGTGCAAATGAAGAACCACCAGCCCGGAAGCAACTGGGACCCGATGACCGACTACGCGATGATGAGCCGTAACGTGAAGGGTTTCATGAGCCTGTTCCACAGCGACAAGCCGGTGGTGTGCAAGGTGCACGGTTTCTGCGTCGCCGGCGGCACCGACATGGCGTTGTGCTCAGACCTTCTCGTCATCGCCGACGACGCCAAGATCGGCTATCCGCCCGCGCGCGTCTGGGGCTCGCCGACGACCTCGATCTGGTTCCACCGCATCGGCCTGGAGAAATCCAAAAGACTGCTGTTTACCGGCGACTGTTTATCCGGCAAGGAAGCGAAGGAATGGGGCCTCGCAATCGAGTCCGCGCCGCCGGAAAAGCTCGACGAGCGCTTCGAAATCCTGCTCGAACGCATTGCGCGTATGCCCGTGAACCAGCTGGTGATGATGAAATTGCTACTCAACCAGAGTGTGATGGCGCAGGGCCTGCAGACCACGCAAATCCTCGGCACCGTGTTCGACGGCATCACCCGCCACACGCCGGAGGGTTACGCCTTCCAGCAGCGCGCGGCGGCGGCGGGTTTCAAGCAGGCCGTGCGCGAGCGCGATGAACCGTTTGGCGATTTTGGGATGTCGACATTTAAAGGCTGAGCGCCTTAAAGCAGTAGCAACCATATCCCGGCCAACTTTGGGACGAGAAAATCGCTCAGCTACCGGCTTGACGAGATATGGTTGCTACGGGCTCGGCACACGAATACGGCGCGTTTACGCCCGGCTGCCGCCCACGCCATAGCGATAAACCAGCAGACCGCCGAACCAGCCGCCGCCGGCCAGCGCGAGGAAGCCGCCGGCGTCGAGCCACAGCGAAACGCGATCGGGTGCGAGCGGCTGCAGATGGTCGAGCCGCAGCAGCAGGCGCATGGAGAACAGCGCAAGGGCGGCGAGCATCGCCGTCATGTGCCAATAGGCCGCACGCAACGCGGCGCCTTCGGGCACACGCGACAGCTCCAGCAGGCCGGCGAGCATGGCCGCCAGCGCCATGATGCAACCCACCGTCAACAGGCCCCCGGACCAGCGCCACGCGACTTCGCCAAACCAGAGGCTGGCGAAGTCGGCGGCGGTGGCCAGCGACCAGCAGGCAACCGGGAAATGAACCAGTGCCGGATGCAGCGGGTGACGCGAAGTCACAGCAGCAGGCTGGCCAGCGTCAGGAAACCCACGATCGCGACGCCTGCATGGATTACCACCACGGCCTTGGGCGGCAACTGCTTGCGCAGATGGAACGAAGCCAGCAAGAACCCGCCGAGGGCGGCCACCAGCAACAAGACAAAACCGATCAGCACTTTCTGCGGCGCTCCGCCCTGCAGCAGCAAGGCAATCAGCAAGACCAGTCCGGTAGCGCCCAACAGTGCGTGGACGACGGACAGCGCCCACGGCGCGAACTTGTCCCGCAGTACGCTGGCCGCAAGGATCAGGCCGCCGACGGCGGCGATGGCAAACACGATGAGTGCGTAATTGAGCATGGTAATTTCTCCCTTGTTGTCGATATGACCGGATTGCGGGCTGGCATGCTCGTACTTAGCCTCGCACGGATATGACCCACCCGATCCATTAGATGCCGCGATCGGCATCCACGTTCCGGCGGCTCAACCGGCCTCGGCCAGCAGCCCGGCAATCCGTGCGCCCACGGCAAGGTCTTCGACCTGTCCGAACCACTGTTCGCGCAGCCTGCCCTTGCGGTCGATCAGCACCAGAGTCGGCGTGCCCTGCATCGCATAACGCTGCATGGTCATGGGAATCGGCGAGTCGGCGGAGGGGCGGTCGATGCCGACCGGAAAACGCACCCGGAACTCGTGCAGAAATGCTCGCAGCGATTCCGCCTGCATCGCGGCGTGATGCTCGAACACGGTGTGCAGACCGAGCACCGCGACCTGGTCGCGCGGGAAATAATCGTGCAGCTTCTGCGCCTGCGGCACGCCGTGCAGCACACAGCCAGGGCACAGCATCTGGAATGCGTGCAGCGCCACCACCTTGCCGCGCAGGGATTGAAGGGTCGGTGATTCGGACGTATTGAGCCACTCCGCCACGTCCAGCTCCGGCGCAAGCATCATGCCGTTATCGTTCACTGCAGCCTCCTCGGTTTTTTTACGTACCCAAGACAATTTAACGCCACCCGCTCTCGGTCATAGTCTCAATACTAATGTTATTATTTATATACTAATAAATTATATATATTATATTTAATAACAATAAAATCTCGCCATCCCGGCACAGCGGGTGACGCTTTCCGCATCATTCCGGCGAATCGAGGAAGTCCGCCGCAAACGCGGCGTAATCGCCAGCCTCGATGGCGGCGCGGATGCGCTGCATCA
>JBOICJ010000339.1:0-7681 GCA_050740035.1 Stenotrophobium sp.
CCTTCACGATCGCGCAGGTCGATGAAAATCACGCCACCGTGATCGCGGCGGCGGTGAACCCAGCCGCAAACGGTCACGGTTTCGCCGGTCAATGCCGCAGTGACCTGGCCGCAGTAATGAGTACGCATCATGAGAACTATCGTGGCTCTGAAAAATGTGGGTAAGCCGCCACCCGCTGTGCACAGATTGGCCCAATAAATTGTTATTTATTATAGTATATTTTAATAATAATATTATTAAAAATAACAATCTATCGATGCAAACCCATCAGAGCGGGTGACAAAAAACAGCCCTTGCAACAAGGGCTGGGGGTAGTTTACCTGTCGCCATGCTCTGCCGCACGTAAACAACAGCAAAAGTGGCTATAGCTTTTTTGCCGCAGATTCGGGCTGCACCACCGGATGGCCGTCCGGCGTCACCACGCCCAGCGAGATCACCAGACGCAGCGCCTCCTGCACCGGCATGTCCAGCCACACGACATCCTTGCGCGGCACCAGCAGCAAAAACCCTGAAGTGGGATTGGGCGTCGTCGGGATGAACACCGTGACCAAGTCCTCGCCGGTTTTCTTGCCGATTTCCAGCGAAGTGTCGGCGGTCTGGAAGGCGATGCTCCAGCTGTTCGGGTGCGGGTAACGGACCAGCAGCGCGTGGCGGAACGCGACCGAGTTGCTCGACAGCAACGTTTGCGCCAGCTTCTTCATGCCGCCGTAAATGGTGCGCACCAGCGGCACATGGCCGAGCAGCGCTTCTACCCATTTCACGGTCTGCGCGCCAAGATAATTGGCCGCCAGCAGGCCCGTAACCAGCACCAGCACGATACTCAGCAGAACGCCGAAACCCGGGATATCCGGGCGAATCGCTTCGGGAATCAGCAACAGGCTGGTGTCGAGCAGACTGACCATGAAACGGATCACCAGCAGCGTCACCGCCAGCGGCACCCAGACCAGCAGACCGGCGACGAACCAGCGTCTCAACAGGCTATTCATGGAGTTCACGGCCCTTCTGACCGTCCAGCGATAA
Source organism: Stenotrophobium sp. (assembly GCA_050740035.1). Taxonomy (GTDB): domain Bacteria; phylum Pseudomonadota; class Gammaproteobacteria; order Nevskiales; family Nevskiaceae; genus Stenotrophobium. The sequence goes on from JBOICJ010000339.1 coordinate 1,021, forward strand.
AGGCGCAGAGGTCAAAGTCACGACGCTGCACTGGAATCAGACGAACTTGCCGGGGCGGTGACGGCAGCGCTATCCGACTTGCTCTGCGTTTTTGTTTCCGGCTTACTGTCCGATTGGGTCTCGCTGCTGTCACTGGCCAGGTTTCTCTTGTTACCGGATTTGAAATCGGTTTCATACCAGCCGCCGCCTTTCAACCTGAACCCGGCGGCAGAGACCTGCTTGGTCAACGCTGGCTTGCCGCAGTGCGGACAGTCTTTTGCCGGCGGGTCCGAAATCTTGTGCATGATCTCCGACTGCTGACCGCAGGCCTGACAATAATAATCGTAAATCGGCATTGCGCTTCCCTGAATCCTGTCTTGCCCTGCCCAGAATCTCTGGGCTACTCGTGTATTTTCAAGCCCCGCGACGGTTTTATCCAGTGCTGCGTCCCGCGTCGGGGCAGTCCTCTGCATCCAGGTAATTTTCCGGCCGGAAGCGCGGCGTGCAGATCGCCAGAAAGACCAGATCGGTTTCGCCGGTATTGGCGATCCGCTGCGGACACAGCGGTGGAATGCTGACGACATCGCCGGGCTTGACCGTCGCTGCGGGCAGGTTAGCGATTTCGACCCGGCCGCTGCCTTCGAGAATGACGTAGTGTTCGGCCGTCCCCTGCAGCCGGTGCCAGCGCGTGGTTACGCCGGCGGCGACGCGTGCGCGGGCCACCGACACTTCGACGCTGTCCGACGTATTCAGCAGTTCCAATATGCGGCAACGCTCATCGGTGGCGTATTCCGATTCCGCGTCAGGCGTATATATCCGTGCGTCCATGCTGATGTGCTCATTGTGCTCGCGGTGCCGGTTGCCGCTTAAACCGGCGAGTTCAGATCCTTGATTTGCAATTCGGGACGTTGCGCCAGTCGCGTGCGAAACGCCAGAAAAGCCTGCGCCGCCAGTGCCCGCGGACCTTTGATGCCAAATTCGATATGGCGCGGCCGCCCGGCATCGCCGCGTGACGGCAGGCTGGACAGCGCGATGCCTGGATATTGCGCGAGCGTTTCCTCCATCAACTCCAGCAGATCGCCCTCGGCGCTGCTGCCGATGGCACGCAGCGAGAACTCGACGGCGGGATCGGCGACGTGCAAATGCGGCAAACACTGGTCCAGCACCCACTCCAGCATCGGCCAGGCCATCTCCGGGAATCCCGGAACAAAAAAATGCTGGTGCAGAAAGAAACCCGAAACGCGGTTGACCGGATTGGGAATCAAGTCAGCCCCTTGGGGAAAATCCGCCATCAGCACCCGATTCGGCCGCGCACGTTCGGCGTACTCGGCGACAATCAGCCGCTCCGCTTCGGCATGCCTGAGCAGCGGCACGCCAAAGGCCAGGGCCGCAGCCTGGCGCGTGCGATCGTCCGGCGTTGCGCCGATGCCGCCGCAACTCAACACGACATCGCCGCGCGCATGACTGGCCCTGATGGCTTCGGCGATTCGCGTTTCATCGTCGCCAAGCAGTTGCGCCCAATCCAGCGACATGCCACGCACGCGCAACAGGCCGATGACCTTGGCCAGATGCTTGTCGCTGCGCTTGCCCGAGAGGATTTCATCGCCAATGATGAACAAGCCGATGCTCATGTTGTCCCCGCATCCAAATCAGACTTCACTTACAAACAACGAGGGCGGCATTGCGCCGCCCCCAGTCACGGCGCTACCGCCTACTCCGTCGCCCAGCCAAACTTCTCGACCGCATTGAAGATATCGGTCTCGGTGACGATGCCGATGATGCGGCCGCCCTGTTCCACCGTCAGGCGGCTGAAGTTGCGCTCGGAAATGATCCGTGCCGCTTCGCGGATGCTGGTTTCGGCCGGCACCGATTCCACCGGACGGCTGGCGACATCCTTGATCTTGGTAGTGGTCGGATTCTTGTCGCCGCGCACCAGCTTGCTGACAATGTCGCGGCGCGTGAGGATGCCCCACACGCCCTGACCGTTCGGCTCAACAACCACTGAACTGACGTTGTTATCCGTCATCACGTGCATGGCTTGTTCGACACTCTCATCGTCGGTGACCGTGATCAGTGTGTGTGTCATCAGGTCGCCCACAGTATGGGGAACGCGGCCGGTATCCAGCATCTCCTCCATCGGCTGCAACAGGCGGCGGATTTCCCGCTGCTTGCGTTCCTTGACGAGCTGTTCGTGCTGCGCCTTGCGCTTGGCTTCGAGATCGACACCGCCGTTGATGCGCTCGATCAGCGCATCGGCGAATTGGCTGGTGCCGACTTCGGTGGCGCCGTCGATCTGGCGCGCGAAATCGTAAGTGACGATGCCGTCCGCCAGCACTTCCGGATAAATCAGCGTGATCAGGTCGGCCGCTTCGCGCCAGCCCATGTACTCCAGCATCATCACGCCGGAGAACAACAGCGAGCCGGGATTGACCTTGTTCTGGTTGGCGTATTTCGGCGCGGTGCCGTGCGTGGCCTCGAACACCGCGATGTTGTCGGCAATGTTGGCGCCGGGCGCGATGCCCATACCGCCGACTTCCGCAGCGACTGCATCGGACAGATAGTCACCGTTGAGATTGGGCGTGGCCAGCACATCGAACTCGTCGGGCCGCAGCAACATCATCTGGAACATGATGTCGGCGATGCGATCCTTGATCACGATCTTGCCTTCCGGCTGCTTGCCCTTGTACTCGGCGTAAAGCTGTTCTTCGGTAATGGTGACGTTGCCGAATTCCTCGCGCGCGACTTCGTAACCCCAGTTACGGAACGCGCCCTCGGTGAACTTCATGATGTTGCCCTTGTGCACCAGCGTCACCGATTCGCGGCCGTTGTCGATCGCGTACTGGATCGCCTTGCGCACGAGGCGCTTGGAACCGAATGCGGAGATTGGCTTGATGCCGATGCCGGCGCCCTCAAAGAACTTGGCCTTCATTTCCTCGCGCAGGAATTTGGCGACCTTCTCGTTCTCCGGCGTCCCCGATTTGTATTCGGTACCCGCGTAAACGTCTTCGGTGTTCTCGCGGAAGATCACCACATCGACCTTGCCCGGATTCTTCAGCGGCGACGGCACACCGGCGTAGTGGCGCACCGGGCGCACGCAGGCGTAGAGGTCGAGGTCCTGGCGCAACGCGACATTGAGCGAACGGAAACCGCCACCCACCGGCGTGGTCAGCGGACCCTTGATCGAAACCACCATATCCTGCAAAGCCTTCAGGGTTTCATCCGGGCAGTAGTTGCCGTCATAGAGACCTGCGGCTTTTTCGCCGAGATAGGTCTCGCACCAGTGAATCTTGCGCTTGCCACCATAGGCCTTGGCCACCGCCGCATCCCAGATGCGCAGACAAGCCTTGGTGATATCGGGACCGATGCCATCGCCCTCGACGTAGCCGATGATGACCTGATCGGGAACGCTGATCTTGCCGTTTTTAATCGTGATTTTTTCGCCCTTTGCGGGCATTTTGATGTGGCGATACATGCGTATGGCTCCTTGGCTTTTTTCGTGATCCTGCATGGGCCGATTCTAGCATCCACGCGTTCGGACACCGTCACCCGCTGGTCGCTGATACGTGGGCGCATTTGTTATATTATATAATATTTAAATTAAAATATTATATAATATATAACAAACTTTCAAGCGACCAGAGTTAGAGCGGGTGGCGCCCCGCGAGTTCAAATCGAGCTGAAATTTTTCAGACATGAAGTTGAAACGGCGTGCGATTAATCTTGTAGAGTGCAGTCATCGTCCATGCCGGAGCGCCGCAAGATGAATGTCCTCGTCCCCATTGCTCACGGCTCGGAGAGTCTCGAGACCATCACGTTGGTCAACGTCCTGCGCCGTGCGGAGATTGCCGTCTGCGTCGCCAGCATCGAAACCACGCTTACCGTCAAGGCTTCACGCAGCATCGCGCTCACGGCGGACGCTTTGTTCAACGACGTCGGCGCGCAGGAATACGATCTGATCGTGTTGCCGGGCGGCGAGATCGGCGCCAACAATCTTGCCGCATGCGCGCCGCTGATCGAGCGCCTGCGCAGCCAGCGGGCCGCACATCGATGGTACGGCGCAATCTGTGCCGCCCCCGCCCTGACCCTGTCGCCGCACGGACTGCTCGACGGCAAGCAGGCTACTTGCTATCCCGCCTTCAAGGACAAGCTGCTGCATTTCGTCGATCAGCCGATCGTGCAGGACGGTCACTGCGTCACCAGCCAGGGGCCCGGCACGGCGATGGATTTCGCACTGCATCTGGTGGATCTGCTCGCCGGCGCAGAGCGGCGCCGCAAGGTTGCCGCGGCGTTACTGCTGCCATAAGTACGATGCCCGCAGCAGCGGGCATCGGTCGAACAGGGCCGCGGAAAATTTCAGGCGGCGTGCTTGGAGTTCACGGCTTCGTCGAGCATTTTTTTCAACTCGCCGGACTGGAAAAGATCGAGCGTGATGTCGCAGCCGCCGATCAGTTCGCCTTTGACATAGAGCTGCGGGAACGTCGGCCAGTTGGCGAACTTGGGCAGCGCGCGATAGATCTCTTCGTCTTCGTAGATGTTGATGTACGAGAACGGCACCTGACAGGATTTCAGCGCCTGCACGGTGCGCGCGGAAAATCCGCACTGGGGGAAATCCGGCGTTCCCTTCATGTACACAATGACCGGACTTTCAGTCACTTGCTGCTTGATTCTTTCGAGCGCATCCATCGTCTCTGTCCCTCGGGTAGCGAAAAGCGGGCGGATTATACGCGTGTGCTTGTTGAATTGCTGCAAGCACGCATCTATTGAAATTAGACCGTTAGTCGCCTAACTTGTTGCCCCCATCATTCAAAAAGCCGGCTTCCCTCCCCGGCACCGACTCCAAAGGAACCGCACATGGCCCTGACTTACCCCGAATTGCCTTATGCCATCGAAGCGCTCGAACCGCACATGTCGCGCGAGACGCTGAACTATCACTACGGCAAGCACCACAAAGCGTACGTTGACAATGGCAACAAGCTCATCGCAGGCACGGAATTCGAGAACATGTCGATTGACGACATCGTCAAGAAATCCTCCGGCAAGATTTTCAACAACGCCGCGCAAGTCTGGAACCACACGTTCTTCTGGAACTGCCTGACTCCCAAGCAGACGCCGCCGGGCAAGAAACTCAGCGATGCACTGGTCAAGCAGTTTGGCGGCATCGATGATTTCAAGAAACAGTTCACCGAAGCCGCGGCGGGCACGTTCGGTTCCGGCTGGGCCTGGCTGGTCAAGAATCCCGACGGCTCGCTGGCGATCGTCTCTACGCAAGGCGCCGGCAACCCGATGACCGCGGGCCAGAAGCCGCTGCTGACCTGCGACGTCTGGGAACACGCTTATTACATCGATTATCGCAATGCCCGTCCCACCTACCTGGAGCATTTCTGGGCACTGGTGAACTGGAATTTTGTCGGCACCAATCTCGGTTAATCCTTCGAAACCACGAGGCCGCTCTGCGGAGCGGCCTTTTTCTTTTTCTGGCGAGCCTCCATGACCCGGCCCACTCCCCGGCATCTCCTCAAACTTTCCGATCTGAGCGCGGCCGAAGCGCGGCAGATCGTCGCGCGCGCGATGGCGCTCAAGACCCAATGGGACGCATCGCACCGCCCGTTCGCCGGCAAGACATTGGCCATGTTGTTTGCCAAAAACTCCACGCGCACACGGGTCAGCTTTGAATCGGGCATGGCCAAATTCGGCGGCCACGCATTGTTTCTGCATACCGGAGTCACCCAGCTGGGTCGCGACGAGCCGATCAGCGATACCGCCAGGGTGCTGTCGCGCATGGTCGACGCGATCATGATCCGCAACGACTCGCAGGCCGACCAGGAGCAACTGGCCGCGCACGCCAGCGTTCCCGTGATCAATGGCCTCTCCGAACTGCATCACCCCTGTCAGTTACTCGCCGACATGCAGACCTGGTTCGAGCACCGTGGCGATCCCAAGGGCAAAATCGCCGCGTGGATCGGCGATGGCAATAACGTCTGTCATTCGTTCATCGAGGCAGCGCGGATTTTCGGCTTCACGCTGCGTATCGCGACGCCACCTGGCTATGAGGCGGATACTGCGATCATTGCGGCCGCAGGTGCGCATGTCGAGCGGGCTGACTCCGCGGCACAGGCGGCGGCTGGCGCCGATCTGATCGTCACCGATACCTGGACCAGCATGGGACAGGAGGCGGAAACCCAGAAGCGGCTGGCGGCATTCGCAGGCTATCAGGTCGATGGCGCCTTGATGTCAAAGGCCAGGCCCGATGCCGTGTTCCTGCATTGCCTGCCGGCACATCGCGGCGAGGAAGTCAGTGCCGAGGTAATCGATGGAGTCCAATCGCTGGTCTGGGATGAAGCGGAAAACCGCATGTGGGCGCAGATGGCGCTGCTGGAATTCCTGCTGAAGACCTGAGCGCGACATGAACCGAGCATTACCGGCATACATCAATGATTTGAACAGCACCGTGCAGCGTGCGCTGGCCGAGGACATCGGCAATGGCGACGTCACCGCAAGCCTCGTGCCTGAAAATGAACGAGGCCATGCGCATGTAATCAGCCGCGACGCTGCGGTCATTTGCGGCCGCCCCTGGGTCGATGTCGTTTTTCATGCGCTGGATGCCAGCGTCGAAATCGCCTGGCTGATCGCTGAAGGCGAGCAGGTTGTCCCGGAACAAAAACTGTTCACGCTAAAAGGGCCG
>JBOICJ010000340.1:0-4474 GCA_050740035.1 Stenotrophobium sp.
GTCCCAGCGGCGCCGGCAAGACCACGCTGTTCCAGCTGCTGCTGCGCTTCTACGATGTCGGCAGCGGCGCGATCCGCATCAATGGCATCGATATCCGCCAGTTGACGCCAGCCGACCTGCGTGCGCACATCGGCATCGTGCCGCAGGAGGCGGTGATTTTTTCGGCCAACGCGCTCGACAACATCCGCTACGGCAATGCCGATGCCGACGATGCGGCGGTGATGGCGGCGGCACGCACGGCGCAGGCGGACGAATTCATTTCGCGTCTGCCAGAAGGCTACAGCACGTTTCTGGGCGAGCGCGGCGTGCGTCTTTCCGGCGGCCAGCGCCAGCGCATCGCCATCGCCCGCGCGATCCTCAAGAATCCGCCGCTGTTGCTGCTCGACGAGGCTACCAGCGCGCTGGATGCCGAGAGCGAAGTGCTGGTGCAACGCGGACTGGAAGCAGCGATGCGCGGCCGCACCACGCTGGTGATCGCGCACCGGCTGTCGACGGTGCAGAGCGCGGACCGCATCGTGGTGCTCGAACACGGACGCATTCTCGAAACCGGCACGCCGGCTGAACTGCTCCGCAGTGGTGGCCTTTACGCGCGTTTGGCGAACCTTCAATTAGTCGCCTGAGCGTCACCCGCTCTTGACTGTTTTGCCTGGAAAATAGTTATATATTGTTAAATATAATTAATAAAATTATATAAAATATAACAACAAGTATCTTGCTATTACCGAGAGCGGGCGACTAAAACATCCCGAATATTTATGTAGGAGCACCCCTTGGGCGCGATAATCTTGTCGCGCCCAAGAGGCGCTCCTATAAGCTGTCTTCAACCATCGCGTTTCAGGCCAGCGGACCCTGCTCCGGCACGCTCAGCGGCGCGCCCCGCGGCTGGCCAAGACAGAGCTGCGACGAACCGGCGTGAGCGAGTTGCAGGACGATGGCGACCAGACTGCCATTGCCCTTTTCATTGGGAGCGGCGTGCACGACTTCGCCCACGGCCTGGGCTTCGTCGCCGTCGTGGACCGGGGTTCCGGGCGCAACCTCGACGCTGTCGCAGCGGCAGACCACCATGCGCCGCTTGAGCTGCCCGAGGTAGTGCAGGCGTGCGACGATTTCCTGGCCGGTGTAGCAGCCCTTGCTGAAGCTGATGCCGTCGAGCAGATCGAGGTTGGCCATCTGCGGCACGAAGTGGTCGCTGGTTTGCGGATAGATCGTCGGCACGCCGGCAAGAATGTCGAGTCGCCGCCAATCCTCCGGCTGCGCGCCATCGGCGTCTACGGCCAACTCTGCCATCAACTCGGTCAGCGCGCCGTGACTGCCATGCAGGGTGTAGCGCGTACAATCGCCGAAGCGGCGCATGACAGTCACTCCACGCTCGCTGTGGTGTGCGCAGTCCAGCGCCTGCTCGGGTGCAGGCAGTTGCAGTTGCGCGAGCCATCCGGGAGCGCCGGCACCGGCCAGACTGAGGACGCCGGCTTGTGCGCTGATGTCTTCCAGCGCGACTTTTGCGCGCAGCACATACATGCGCAGGCGCTTGAGCACCGGATCGAGAATGCTGCGCTCGACTTCCGCCAGCACCGTGCCATCGGCGTCGCGTCGCAGATGGAACACCGCCAGCATGCGGCCCTTGGGGCTGTTGTACGAAGTGAGTTGTGCGCGCTGTGGCGTCAGCAGCGCGAGGTCATTAGACAACTGACCCTGCAAAAAACTGTCGGCATCCGCACCGGAAATGCGCAAGGTTGCCAGTTGCGGCAACAGGGTAACGAGGGTGTTTTGCATGGTATTCATTGCCAGCGGTAGGCTAATTTTGTCACACTATGCGGCGACATCGACCTCGAATGGATCGGATTTTCCCGTGTCTACCCCAGAACGACCCGACACTCAGCGCGCGCCCCTGCCGGAAACGGCCGCCGGTAAGGCTGTGCAACTGGCCGATCTGCTGAAGCAGCTGCAATCCGAATCGAATCCCAGTACTGAATCTGTTCCGTCAACGGCCGGCGAAATCGGCGGCCGCAAGGATGGCCCGGAACCGACGCGCTACGGCGACTGGGAAAAAAACGGGCGCTGCATCGATTTCTAGCCTTTGCCCAACCTCAACACAAAGGGAGCCGGAATGAACACCAATACGCCTGACAACAGGCCGCTGTCGCCTTTCATGCTGGGGCAGTATTACCGCTTCCAGCTGACCTCCGCGCTTTCGTTCATCCACCGCATTACCGGCGTCGGGCTGTCGCTGGGCACGCTGCTGCTGGCAGGCTGGCTGATCGCGCTGGCCAGCGGGCCGGATTGCTACGCGGTCTACGCGCATCAGCTCAAGAGCTGGTACGGCCAACTGCTGCTGCTGGGCTGGAGCTGGGCGCTGCTGTATCACCTGTGCAACGGCATCCGTCACCTGGTCTGGGATACCGGCCGCGCGCTGGATATTCCCACCGCCTACAAGGCCGGCTACCTCACCGTGCTGGCGTCCCTCATCCTCACCGCTGCGGCCTGGGCCGTGGCGTATGCCCACTAAGGAGTTGCCCATGGATATGCGCTCACCGCTGGGCCGCGCACGCGGACTCGGTTCCGCCAAAGACGGCACCCACCATTTCTGGATGCAGCGGGTGTCGGCGATCGCGCTGATTCCGCTGGTGCTGTGGTTCGTGTTCTCGGTCGCGCGCTATGCCGGCGCCGACTACGACATGACGCGCCACTGGGTGCATGCACCCTCGGTCGCCATCGCGCTGGTGCTGTTCATCGCCGCCGCGCTGTATCACTCGATGCTGGGCGTGCAGGTGGTGATCGAAGACTACGTCGCAAGGGAAGGGTGCAAGATTTTCGCCCTGCTGCTCAACAAGTTCGCGCATGCGGTCGTGGCGGTCAGCGCCATTTTCGCGGTGCTCAAGATCGCTCTCGGGGCGTAAAACAAAATGACTGCTTACGAAATCATCCATCACGAATACGATGTGGTTGTGGTCGGCGCCGGCGGCGCCGGCCTGCGTGCGACGCTGGCGCTGGCCGAAGCCGGTCTCAAGACCGCCAACATCACCAAGGTTTTTCCGACGCGCTCGCACACCGTCGCGGCGCAGGGCGGCATCTCCGCCTCGCTCGGCAACATGAGCGAAGACCACTGGCTGTGGCACATGTACGACACCGTCAAGGGCTCCGACTGGCTCGGCGACCAGGATGCGATCCAGTACATGACGCGCGAGGCGATTCCCGCGATCATCGAACTGGAGCACTACGGCGTACCGTTCTCGCGCACGCCGGAAGGCAAGATTTATCAGCGGCCATTCGGCGGCATGACCACGCAGTTCGGCGAAGGCCCGCCGGCGCAGCGCACCTGCGCCGCCGCCGACCGCACTGGCCACGCCATGCTGCACACGCTGTACCAGCAGTCGCTCAAGGCCAAGGCGGAATTCTTCATCGAATTTTTCGCGCTCGACCTGCTGATGGACGAAGACGGCTCCTGCTGCGGCGTCATGGCCTGGGACCTGTCCACCGGTCAGTTGCACCGCTATCGTGCCAAGCAGGTGATCCTCGCCACCGGTGGCTACGGCCGCGCGTATTTCTCCGCCACGTCCGCGCATACCTGCACCGGCGACGGCAATGCGATGGCGCTGCGCGCTGGTATCGCGCTGCAGGACATGGAGTTCGTGCAATTCCATCCCACCGGCATTTACGGCTCGGGCTGCCTGATTACCGAAGGCTCGCGCGGCGAGGGTGGTTACCTGACCAACTCCAAGGGCGAGCGTTTCATGGAGCGCTATGCGCCGCACGTCAAGGACCTGGCCTCGCGCGACGTGGTGTCGCGTTCGATGACCATGGAAATCCGCGAAGGCCGTGGCGTCGGCGAACAGAAAGATCATATTCACCTGCATCTGGAGCATCTCGGCGCGGAAGTCCTGCACAAGCGCTTGCCCGGCATTTCCGAATCAGCGCGGATTTTTGCCGGCGTCGATGTCAACAAGGAACCGATCCCGGTGATTCCGACCGTGCACTACAACATGGGCGGCATCCCGACCAATATTCACGGCGAGGTGGTGACGCTAAAGGACGGCAATCCCGATCATGTGATTCCGGGTCTGATGGCAGTGGGCGAGGCCGCCTGCGTGTCGGTGCACGGTGGCAATCGTCTGGGTTCCAACTCGCTGCTCGATCTGGTGGTGTTCGGCCGCGCCGCCGGTCTGCGCTGCGCCGCGACGATCGTCAAAGGCGGCAAGCACAAGAAAATCTCCGGCGCCAGCGAAGAGCGGGCACTGGCGCGTCTGGACAAATTCCGCAACGCCAAGGGCTCGCTGCCGACCGCGAAGGTCCGCCTCGACATGCAGAAGACCATGCAGGCGCACGCCGCGGTGTTCCGTACGCAGGAATCCATGGACGAAGGCCTAGTGCATCTGAACAAGGTGATCGAGTCGTTCGAGGATGTGGGCGTCAGCGACCGCTCGATGATCTGGAACTCCGACCTGGTCGAGACGCTGGAGCTCGACAACCTGCTGGG
>JBOICJ010000341.1:0-1515 GCA_050740035.1 Stenotrophobium sp.
GCCAAGAACAACATCTATTCGTTGTTCGATCCCAATGCCGGCACCGTGCCGTTTCCGTTCGACGGCTTGTTCGTCGACGGCAGCGGCAAGCTGACCGGCACCCTCAACATCCCCAATGCCCAGAACGCGCCGTTTGTGAACGACGCCAACAAGCAGGATGGTTATTCCACCACCGCCTCGATCTTCACCGACTTCCTCGGTTTCGTGGATTTCTCCACTACCGGCCCCGACCCGACGACGCATCTGCCCGGCCTGCTGATCATCGACAGCTCGACCGGCGCGCCACTGGTCGAAGGCAGCGACTACAAGTTGCAGCCGTCCATCGCGATCGACGACTCCGCCGGCGGCACCGGCCTGCCGATCAACCAGACCCGCACCCGCATCCTGATTCAGCCGCTCAAACCACTCAAACCTTCCACCACCTACATCGTCGCGCTGACCACCGCGCTCAAGAGCAAGGATGGCGTGCCGGTCGCCGCCAGCGACGCCTTCAAGGTCGTGCGCTCGGCCACGCCGGTGACCGGCGCCAGCAGCGGCACACAGGACACCGACCCGACCAATCCTGAGTTTGCCTATCTGCAAACGCTGACGCCGGCGCAGAAAGGCACGCTCGAAGCGCTGCGTTCGCAACTCATCCGCCCGGTCGTGGTGGGGCTGGAAAACGGCGCTCACATTCCCGAACAGGCGATCGCGCTGGCCTGGAGTTTCACCACCGAATCCACCACCAAGACCCTGCAGGTGCTGAACGACGCCGCGGTCGCCTCGCAGATGACAGTCGCCAACACCGGCAAAACCACGCACGATTTTCTCGCTCCCACGCCGCCGGTAGCGGATGTCTATGTCGGCACGCTGAAGCTGCCTTATTACCTCGCCGACAGCGGCGGCGACGTTCATTCCACCGCCCCGCTCAGCAGCTTCTGGAAAGCCGATCTGACCCAGCCGGATACCAGCGCAAAATTCCTCGGCAAAGTGCCCTGCCCGGCGTTCTCATCGGCATTTGTGCCCACGGCACCGGCCGGCGTGGCGCAAGACAAGATCGTCTCCACCACCGCCTGCTTCCCGGTGCCGGTCAAGCAGTCGGATGAAACCGTGCCGGTGCTGGCCACCGTGCCCAACGCCAACAGCGGACAGACCATGCCCGCCAACGGCTGGCCGGTCGTGATTTTCCAGCACGGCATCACCGGCAACCGTTCGCAGATGCTGGCGATCGCACCGGCGCTGGCCGCGGCCGGCATGATCACCGTCGCCATGGATCTGCCGCTGCACGGCATCGTCGACAAGACCAGCCCGCTCTACGACAACCAGTTGCTGGCCAGCGCCGCACCGAGCCTGATGACCGGCGAGCGCACCTTCGACCTCGACCTGGAAAACAACAGCACCAGCGCTCCCGGACCCGATGGCGCCATCGACCCCAGCGGCACCTGGTTCATCAACCTGCCCAGCCTGATCACCAGCCGCGACAACCTGCGCGAAGCGGCGGCGGACCTGATCAGCCTGGCCAAGACCGTCGGCAGC
>JBOICJ010000342.1:0-3558 GCA_050740035.1 Stenotrophobium sp.
CGGCACACGCGCGCAACTGTTCGTCGGCGACCTCGACCGCGAGGGCATCATCAGCACCGAACCCCGGCACATCAGCCGCGGCATCGATGGCGATATTCCCTCAAAACCTTTTGGCGATATCTCCGAGATCGCCTACGCACCGGACGGCCAGTCGCTGGTGTTTTCGGTGCGCATCGCCGGCACCAGCGAACCGTGGAGCACCCACTTCGATCTTTACCGGACTCCGGTGGACGGATCGGCTGCGCCAGTCAATCTGACGCCAGACAATCCGGCCTGGGCCACCGCGCCGATTTTCACGCGAGACGGTCGCTCGCTGATCTACAAGGCGATGACGCGTCCCGGCTATGAAGCCGACCGCTTCGGCCTGATGATCCGGAAACTCGAGACCGGCACGGTGCGCGAGATCGCACCGCAGTGGGATCGCAGCGTCGATGGCATGGCCTTGTCGGCAGACGGTCGCACGATTTACTGCACCGCCGACGACCTCGGCCAGCACGCACTGTTTGCCGTGGATGTGGCAACCGGCGCGGTGACGCCGCTGCTGCAACAGGGCACGGTCGCGGGTTTCAGCGTCGGCGCCGACGCGATCTTTTACACGTTCAATTCCCTCGGCGACCCCGACCAGCTGCATCGCATCGACACCACCGGCGGCAAGACCACGCAACTAACGCACCACAACCGCGAGCGCATGGCGCAGATCGGACTCGGCGAGTACGAACAGTTCAGCTTTCCGGGCTGGCACGACCAGACCGTGCACGGTTACGTGGTCAAGCCGTGGAATTATCAGAAGGGCAAAAAATATCCGGTGGCCTTCATCATCCATGGCGGGCCGCAGGGCAGTATGGGCAACGACTGGCACTATCGCTGGAACCCGCAGGTTTACGCCGGTTGGGGCTACGCCGTGGTGTTCATCGATTTCCACGGCTCCACCGGCTACGGCCAGGCGTTCACCGATTCGATCTCCGGCGACTGGGGCGGCAAACCGCTGGTGGATTTACAAAAAGGCTGGCAATACGCACTCGACCGCTATGACTTCCTCGACGGCAGCCGCGTCGCCGCGCTGGGCGCATCGTATGGCGGCTACATAATCAACTGGATTGCCGGCAACTGGCCGGGTGCGTTCAAGTGCCTGGTCAATCACGCCGGCGTGTTCGACAACCGCATGATGTATTACGCCACCGATGAACTCTGGTTCGACGAGTGGGAGCAAGGTGGCACTCACTACGAACATCCACAGAACTACGAGAAATTCAATCCGGTGAACCACGTCATACAGTGGCAGGACCCGATGCTGGTGATCCACGGCGCGCAGGATTTCCGCATCCCGCTGGAACAAGGTCTGGCGACGTTTACCGCCTTGCAGCGGCGCGGCATCGCCAGCGAGCTACTGATTTTCCCCGACGAGAATCACTGGGTGCAGAAGCCGCAAAACAGCCTCGCCTGGCACGACGCCGTGCACGACTGGCTCAGGCGCTGGACGGGCGGTTGATCCTTCCGTTCAAGCCACACCCAGCATGCTGCGCGAAGCCTCCAGTTCATCTTCGATGTCCATCAGTTCGATGGCATCGATTTCCGGCGTGATACCTATGCGCGAAAACGCCGGCACCGCAGAACGATCTTCATGCGCCAGCGGATGGTTACTGCCGACAGCGCTATGCAGAATGGCGACGGTGATGACGTCGGCATAATCTCCCGGCCCCTCGTTGGCGCGCGCGAGATCGAACGCATGCACGGGCACCATGGAGATTTCTTCCGGGAATTGCCAAGCCGAGAGCACCATGCTGCCAATGCGCGGATGCAAGGCCGCCACCACACGATCGATCGCCTGCTCGTCCCGGCTCACTTCGGGCAACTTGTCGGCGATGCGCAAGATCGGCAGCACGCCAATTTCGTGAACCAGTCCCGCGAGCATCGCCATTTCCGGCTTGAGTTTCGTGCAGTGCGCCGACAGTACGTGGGCGATGGCGGCGACATCCTGACTGTGCGCCCAGGCCTTGCGCAGCCGCTGATCGATTATTTTTGAACTGGCGCGGAAAATCTGCTCCATCGCCAGACCGACTGCGATATTGACCGTCAATCGGATTCCCAATCTGGCGATGGCCACCTGCACGTTGTCCACGGTGCGCGTGGTTTTCTGCGCCGCGCTATTGGCGATGCGGATCAACTGCACGACGGTGGCGGGGTCTTTGGAAATTTCTGCGGCCAGCTCCGCCGCGCTGACGTTTTTGTCGCGGCCCAGCTCCTGAATCCGCAAGGCAATTTCAGGCAGCGTGGGCAGCGTCAGGGTATTGCGGGCAATTGCCTCCTGCACGGTCTGCATCAGCTGATCTTCGACCTGCGTCATCGCGGCACCCATCGTCTCGCCCCTGCAAAAATGTGTAGAGAGGATTCTCCGGTATTAGCGGCGGCGCAGGTCGATTTCACGAGGCCCGCCATCGACTGATCCGCACCACCGGTCGGCAACAGGTGCCGTGGGGCTTATTCCAGTGTCAATAGAAACTGAAATTATTTCCGTCATGCCCGCGCAGGCGGGCATCCAGTTTTTGCTCCGAAAATAGCAGTGAGAACTGGATTCCCGCATGCGCGGGAATGACGATTTTCTTGTTACAGTGTTTAACGCGGAGTGGAATTAATCCTCTTCGGGCGCCGCACGCCGCTTGCTACTGACGCGCACCCGCCCGCCACCGAGCGGCAGCATCTCGCGGACATGCAGCACGCGCTCGGTATCGCGCTCTTCCTGCAAGTCGATCAGGCGGCCCTTGAGCAGATCGACCACGGTAACGACGCCGACGATATGAGTCGGGTCCTTGCGATCGACGACCGGAAAACGGGTCGCGTGCTTGTCGGCCATCTGGTAGGACAATTCACGCAGGGTCTGATCGGGATAGGCCACGATCGGCGTCTGGTTCATGATCGAACCGACGGTCGCATCGGCGGCGGTGTTTTCCGACAGCGCGGCATCGAGCATATCGCGCCGTGTGGTCAATCCGCACAGCCGGCCTTCACCATCCAGCACCGGATACAAGCGCTGACGATGACGCAGATTACGGTTGGTGCGATCGCCCTTGATGAATGGACGTGCGACTTCGGACAACAGGGCGTCGGCGCGGAAGCTGATGAAGTCGGTGCGCATGACTTCGCGCACGAACAATATCTCCAGCGGATCGACCGAATACTCGCGCGTCAAATGAAACCCTTTGCGCGCCACTTTTTCGGTCAGCACCGAGCGCTTCAGAATCAGCACCGACAAACCGTAGGCGGTCGATGCGGCAATCGCCAACGGCATCGCCGCCGACCATTCATGGGTCAACTCCAGCGCGAAAATCACACCGGTAAACGGCGAGCGCATCACGCCGCCGACCACCGACGCCAGTCCCATCAGCGCCCAGAATCCGGGCGCGACGTGCGGGAACACCATAGCCTCCAGCGCGCCGAGCGCACCGCCGATCATGAACACCGGCGCCAGCACGCCGCCGGAAGTGCCTGATCCCAGCGACAGCGACCAGATCAGGGTCTTGACCACGAGGATGCCGACGATCAGCGACATCGTCGCATGAC
>JBOICJ010000343.1:0-17289 GCA_050740035.1 Stenotrophobium sp.
GATTGGGGCCGTCGTTCTGCGAACATGCCGCAAGGATCAGGCTGGCGAATACGAAAGGAATGACCCTGGTGAGCCGCATGATGGTTCTCCTCTGAACGTTCTTTTTTGTCGGGTTTGAGTGTCTCTCTTTAAGTTGCAGGCTGCAACATCAGGGCCGCCGCGCGGTCGGCCGAATGCTTCCGTCTGTCGGAATGCGGCTAAAAAAGTTTCAGGATTTTGCGGCGTGCGGTATTTCCGCCGCGATCAGGGCGGCAACCTCGTCCTGCCATTTTGCTGCACCCTGCACCAGCAGCGACAGCGGCATGCGGCGGCGGATGACATCGTCCAGCGACAGCGCCATTTCATCGCGCAGCGCGAGGATCGCCTCGGCGCGGATGAAGGGCACTTCGGCGTGGATGCGCTGGCGCCATTCTGGATGTTCTTCCAGCAATTCGATGATGCGCGCCACGCGAGTCCCGTGGCGCAGCGCCAGCCATTGCGCGCTTTCCGCGTCGACGCCGTGTCCACCCAGCGATTTCATCGCACCGGCTTGCCACGGCTCGAACTCGTCTGTGGGTGCGCCGGGCAGCGCGTGTGCGTGCGTCATCGAAGCCGGCGCACGCCGGCCGAGCGAGCGAAAGACGGTATCGACGATTTCCACCGCGTCGCAGCGCGAGGTGGTGAACTTGCCTCCGACCGGCATGATCAGTCGCGGCTGCGGTTCGATCACGTCGAACTCACGCGAAACCGCCGCGAGGTTGTGGGTGTCCTCGGCCTGCAGCGTGCGCACGCCGGAAAATGCGCCGATGACATCGGCCTCGGTCCAGCCCAGTCCTGGCAAGCCGCTTTTGACGCCGGCGATGAGGTAGCTGATCTCGTCGGGCGTGGGTACCGCTTCGGCGGGGTCGCTGAGTTCCTTCTCGGTGGTGCCGACCAGCGTGCGGCCATACCAGGGAATCACGAAAAACACGCGGCCGTCGTTGGCGGTCAGCAGGAAGGCGTTGCGGTTGCCGGCGATCGCCGGAAGAATCAGATGGGTGCCCTTGATCAGCCGCACTTTCGGCGCGTCTGCGCCGAGCAGTCGATGCGCCCACGGGCCGGCAGCGTTGACCACCGCAGCCGCCTGCACCTCGAAGCGCTCGCCGCTGACGCCATCCTGCACGCGGGCGCCGCAGGCGCTGCCGTCGCGCATGAGGATTTGTTCCACGCCGACGCGGTTGGCCACGACCGCGCCCGCAGCCTGTGCCGCGGCCACCACGGTCATCACCATGCGCGCGTCGTCTTCCTGGCAATCGCCATAGCGGAAACCGCCGAGCAGACGATCGGGGTCGATGTACGGATAATCGTTGAGCAGGCGCTGACGGCCGTAATGTTTGTGGCGCGGCCCCGGCTGGCCGCCGGCGGCCAGCAGGTCGTAGAGCGTCAGCCCGGCCGACAGCATGAAGATGCCGGCGCGCGGCCCTTTCCACACCGGCAGGATGAAGTTGAGCGGCCGCACCAGATGCGGCGCGATGCGCGACAGCGTGCGGCGCTCGCGCAGGGCGTGACGCACCAGCGAGAACTCATAGTGTTCGAGATAGCGCAGTCCGCCGTGAATCAGTTTGCTCGACGCCGACGAGGTGCCGCTGGCCCAGTCGTTCTTCTCGACCAGCGCCACCGACAGGCCGCGCTGCGCCGCGTCGTAGGCGGTCCACGCGCCGTAGATGCCGCCGCCGATCACCAACAGATCGTAGGGTCGGTTTTTCAGGGCGGCGGTGTTGCGGATCAGTGGAAAAGCGCTGTTCATGGGTTTTGTGCGTCACCCGCTGTGCCGGGTTGGTGTGAAAATGATGTTATATTTTATATAATATAGTATATTTAATATTATAAATTATAACATTGTTTCAGTGCTGAAAGCCGCGAGCGGGTGCCGGCTCTGGCGCTCTTGCGAGTTTCATTTATAGACGATCTCGAGATCGAAATGGCCTTTGGGCTGGCGCTGTAGTTTGACGAAGGCCTGGGCGATGCGGTTCGGGTCGAATTGCGTGTTGGCCTGCACGAATCCGTAGACGGTGACGGTGGCGACGTGGATGCCATCGATGCCCAGTTCCTGCGCCAGCGAAAACGTCAGGTTGCGCAGCGCCGCCTTGCCCAGCGACAGCGACGCGTAGTCGGTCGCCGGCTCGTAGGCAAAGCTGCCGCCGGTGAACAACAGCGTGCCGCGTTGCAGCTTGCGCATGCCGCGCGCCGCCTCGCGTGCGGCGACCAGCGCGCCGGCGACGTTGATGTTGAATTCGTCGATCAGCCGCGCCGTCGTCAGCGTGGTCGGGCGTGCCGCTTCGGTGGTGGCGACGTTGTAGACCATCACCTCGATTTCGCCCATGGCGCGGCGCACGCGGGCGAACGCGGACTTGAGCGAGGTTTCGTCGCCGGCATCGGCGGCGTAGGTGCGCACCTGCCGGCCGGTTTTCTTGTTGATCAGATCGGCGGCGGCAGCCATGCGCTCGGGACGGCGCGCGACCATCGCCACGTCGAAGCCTTCGTGGGCGAAGGCAAACGCCACGGCCTGGCCGATGCCGGGGCCGGCGCCGATCACCATGCAGACTTTGCGGGTGTCGTCTTTCATGACGCTAGCCTGCCAGAAAAGCGGCGATCTGGCGCGCGGTCTCGACCGGCGCGTCGAGGTGCAGCATGTGCCCGGCGTTGGCGACCGCGCCGGCCTGGTGCTCGCGGAAGCAGGCACGCCGTTGCCGCGTTTCCTCGGCGGGGATCGCGTGGGCGAACTGCGAATCGGCGGCATCGAGGAACAGCGTCGGCGCGGTGATCTGCTTCCAGATTTCCATGCTCTCCGCCACGCGGAACAGGCCGGGGCCGCGCATGCGATGCTTCGGGTCGGCGCACAGCGAGATCACGCCATGCCCGTTTTCCTGGCCCCAGCATTGCGCCACGAACAGCGCGCGTTCCTCGCTGAGCTGCGGGTGCTGTTTGCGCACGCGCCGCGCCAGTTCCTCGAAGGACGGATAGGTTTTCTGCTGCGGCGGGTTTTGCAGTTCATCCAGCCAGCCGCGGAAACGCTTGGGCGCCAGCGTGGCCGGCATGTCCGGCAGGAACAGGCCGTCGAGGCAGACCAGTTTGCGCACCTTCTGCGGGCGCAGGCCGGCGTAGAGGCTCATGATCTGCGCGCCCATGCTGTGTCCCACCAGGTGTACCGGCGACTGCGATGCGTAGTGCTCGACGATGGCATCGAGGTCGGCGACATAGTCGTGAAACCAGTAACCGTCCTGCGGCCACTGCGTGTGGCCGAAGCCGCGCCAGTCCGGCGCCAGCACCTGGAAACGCGGCAGCAGCGCCTGCGCCAGCGGCGCGAAAGTGGCGGACACATCCAGCCAGCCGTGGCCGATGAAAATCATCGGCGCCGCCGCATCGCCCCAGCGGCGGATGTGGTAGCGCAGGTCGCGAATGCTGAGGAATTCGGAGTGGCTGTGGAGATCGGTCACGGTGGTAGGCTCTGTAACAAGAAGTGCGACGAGTTGTCTTGTGTTGTTGTAGGGTGGGTTAGCGCAGCGTCCCACAGGGATTCTCTTCGGTCATAACCCACCTTTCGCGACGCGGTGGACGCGGTGGGTTACGCGTTAAAAGCAACGCTAACCCACCCTACGAGGCTCGCGTTTTTCCCAGCATTCATCGCACCATCCACCTTCATATGGATGTTCTGAACGAGCGTGTCCGGGAGCGCCGCACACACCGCAGAATGCGCAGTAACCATAAACAAAATTTTGCCTTTCCATCAGGTCACGTGCTTCGTGCCACATGAGGCAGTGACAATGACGCTTCTTCGCATCGACCGGCTTGAGGAACGAATGCGTCCACAAATTACCGCAGCGTTAGGCCTTGATCTTGCCTTGCAGCGCGAGCTTGAGCAGGTCGAGCCTGTCGTTGCCCCAGAACATGGCGTCGCCGACGAACATCGACGGGGCGCCGAACACTCCGCGTTGGAGCGCCGCCTCGGTGTTTTCCTTGAGTTGATCCTTGACGCTCTGTTCCTGCGCGCGCGCCAGGATCGCGGCACCGTCCAGCCCGGCCTTGGCGAACGCGGCCGCTAGCACTTCGGCCTGCGAGATGTCATGGCCTTCGCCCCAGTAGGCGCTGAGGATGGCGAGCGCGGCGGCGGCTTCGTGCCCGAGCTGCGCGGCGGCGATGGCGGCGCGGCTGGCCAGCAGGCTGTGCACCGGGAACACCTTGGGCATGGTGACCGGCACCTGGTAGACCTGCGCCCAGCGCGCCAGATCCTTGAACATGTATTGCGCCTTGGCCGGGATCGAGGCCGGCAGCTTGGTGCCGCGCGCCTCGAACACCTTGCCGAGCAGAAACGGTTTCCACTGCACGGTCGCGCCGGTTTCGGCGGCGATACGCTCGATCTGCGTGGCGGCCAGATAGGTGTAGGGACTGCCGGGTTCCCAGAAGAATTCGATGACGGGCGACATTGAGTTAGTCCATGAAATAGGGCGCTGGCAGTGTGCCCGCCAGCGTTGGGCGGCACAAGTCCACGCCGCCGTTCACGCCATCTGCAGCACGGTTTTCGCGGCGCCGCCGCGGTTCACCAGTTGATACGCATTCAGGCCCTCGCTGAGCGGAATGATTTGCAAGGAGGCAGGCGCACGCAGCAATCCCCGGTCGAACTGCGGCGCCATGCGCGTCAGCATCGCGGCACAAGCGGCGGCGTCGTAGAGCAGGGAGTTGATGCCGACGATGCTGCCGCCGCGCCGGTACAGCGCCAGTATCGGCATGTGGACATGGCCGTCAACGGGCGCCGCGATCACCGCGATGCGGCCGAAGGGCGCCAGCGCATCAACGGCGGCCGGCAGCCAGAAGCCGGTGGTGTCGAAGATCGCTTCGGCACCGGAGGGGAAATGTGTTTTGATCGAGGCCGTCAGATTTTTCCCGTCGTCGAGCAGCAGGGTTTTGATGCCGGCCTGCTCAAGTGCCGTGGCCTGTTCGGCACGGCGCACGGCGGCGACGATCCTGGCGCCGCGTGCGCGCGCAAGCTGGATCGCGGCGTCGCCGACTGCGCCGGCACCGATCACCAGCAGATGAGTGCCCGCCGTCACGCCGCTGCGATCCAGCGCGTCCAGCGCGGTGGTGAACGGCACGCCGCAGCTGGCTGCCTGTTCGAAGGAAAGCGACTGCGGTTTCAGCGAGAGCCCGGCCGCAGGCAACGTGAGGTATTCCGCGTGACTGCCGTCGCGGAAGAAGCCGAGATCGCGACCCGTCCCCCAGACTTCGCGGCCAATCATTTCGGCCGGGCCTGCGACCACCACGCCGGCGAAGTCGCGCCCCGGTATGCGCGGCAGCGTCGTGTAGGGAAAACGGCCCAGCACATTTTTCACGTCGCTGGGATTCAGCCCCGCCGCGCGCACCTGCACGAGCGCCTCGCCGCTGCCCGGCTGCGGGCGCGGCCGGTCGATGAGATGGAGATGGTCGAGAGTGCCGAGCCGGTCGAATTGCAGTGCTTTCATGGTTTTCGGGACATGCGGGATGATCGGGCGATCGCTGGGACAGGGATGCGCGGCGGGTTTCAGGCGCCAGCGGATTTGAACTTCACGCCGCTCATGTCCGGGGCCACGAGGCGCCGCGACGGGCTGCCGTGGACTTCGCCGAAGTTGCGGCCGGCATTCCAGTCGGCGGTGGCCTGTTGCAGCTCTTCCGGGCTGCGCGCGACGAAATTCCACCACAGCAGGATGTCTTCCGCGAACGGTTCGCCGCCGATCAACAGCAGGCGTGTGGCCGCGGCACTGCGCAGTTGCAGCGAAGTACGCCCAGTGCCGAGATAGAGCAGAGTGCCCGGCGCCAGCGGCTCGCCCTCGAGGGTGACGGCGCCGCTGAGCACCATCGCCGCATGCTCGAACGCCGGGTTCAGCGGCATCGTCGTCGTCGCCGCGCCGCCCGCAGTGAAATCCACGCCCACCAGAGGCGAAAAAATTTCGGCCGGGGCGCTCTGGCCGTAAGCGTTGCCCGCCAGCACGGTGATGCGGAAGCCGCCGTCGTCGAGTACCGGCAGGTCGGGGTAATGGTGAAAGCTCGGCGCCCGGTGACGTTCGCGGTCCGGCAGCGCAATCCACAACTGCGCCGCGTGCAGACGACCGGGTTCGTCGCTGACCGCATCCTCGGCGTGGGCGATGCCGCGCCCGGCCGTCATCAGGTTGACCTGACCGGGGCGTATCACCTGCTCGGAACCGAGACTGTCGCGGTGCAGGATCTCGCCCTCGATCATCCACGTGAAGGTTTGCAGGCCGATATGCGGATGCGGGCCGACGTTCAGCCCCTTGCCGCGGCCGTAACTGGCCGGGCCGGCATGGTCGAGGAAACACCAGGCGCCAACCATGCGCCGCCGGCGATTCGGTAGCGCGCGGCGGATGGTGAAGCCGTCGCCGATTTCCGCCGCGCGCGATTCGATGCGCTCGATCACGGGCCGACCGGGGCAGGCGAGGCAGTCGCTGGAGCGGGACGGCTGCGCTTGGGGATCTGTGCTGCTCATGGGTGTCTCCGTCGCTGGAGTGGCAGTGTACGGCTTGCCGGTTCGGATCGGGAATGAAACCCCGGAACCGGGATGGTTCCGGGGGCTGCAACTAGGGCAACGCTGAATAAGTTACTGCGCTCGTTCACACGCTGCGAAGCAGTGCTTCGGTCGTGTTCACTCGCGCGCGAGGGCGGTGCTCGGAATCCTCATGTACTCCTCTGTACACTGCGGTTCCTGCGCTTGGTCCTCACGCGACCTGCCCTCGCTCGCGACACTTATCCAGTGTTGCCCTAGACGGTTGTTGGCGCGATCCTGCCGAAGCGGCCGGCGTTGAAATCGTCGATCGCGTCGGAGATTTGGATCTCGCTGTTCATCACGAACGGGCCGTAACCGATGATGGGTTCGTTCAACGGCTCGCCGCCGAGCAGCAGCAGGCTGGCGTCGCTATTGGCTTCCAGCAGCACGTCCGTGCGCTCGCGCGACAGCACGACGAGCTGTCCTTCGCGAACGATTTCGCTGCCATTGACCTGCAGCGTGCCGTGCAGGACCACCAGCGCCAGCGTGCGGCCTTCGGTCAGGCTGAAACGCGCACTCTTGCCCTGGGTCAGGCGAATGTCCCAGACCTCCATCGGGCTGAAGGTGCGCGCCGGGCCACGCGCGCCCGCATATTCACCGGCGATGACGCGCAGCGAACCGGCGCCGTTCGGTAGCGCGACCTGCGGGATGTCGGTATTCAGCAGGGTCTGGTAGCCCGGCGCGGTCATCTTGTCCTTGGCCGGCAGGTTGACCCAGAGTTGCACCATCTCCAGCGTGCCGCCGCGCTTGGCGAACGCCTCGGAATGAAACTCTTCGTGCAGGATGCCGGCGCCGGCCGTCATCCACTGCACGTCGCCGGGGCCGATATGGCCGCCCGCGCCGGTCGAGTCGCGATGATCGACTTCACCTTCATAAACGATGGTCACGGTTTCAAAGCCGCGGTGCGGATGCTCGCCGACGCCGCGCTTGCCGCTGGTCGGCGTGAACTGCGCCGGGCCGGCATGATCCAGCAGCAGGAAAGGGCTGAGGTGCTGGCCGTGGTCGTTATACGAGAACAGCGAGCGCACCGGAAAACCGTCGCCGACCCAATGGCGGCCGGGCTGGCTGTAGATACCGAGAATCTTCTTCATGGTCATCTCCGTTGAGCGCCGCTTGCGGGGCGGCATTCAATGTCGAAGACAATATTATGGGAACGATAGCGTGAATAGATGGCAATTCGTACACTAAACGTTCCAATAATAGAACGATAAAGGTCGTGCCGTGCAGGATCTCAATGATCTGTATTTCTTCGCCCAAGTGGTCGAGCACGGCGGTTTCGCGGCTGCTGGCCGAGCGTTGGGGCAGCCCAAGTCCAAGCTCAGCCGGCGCATCGCCCAGCTCGAACAGCGTCTCGGCGTGCGCCTGATCCAGCGTTCGAGCCGGCAGTTTTCAGTGACCGATGTCGGCCGCAATTTCTATGGCCACTGCAAGGCCATGCTAGTGGAGGCCGAGGCCGCACAGGCCGCGGTGGAGCAGACGCGCGCAGAGCCTTGCGGGGTGATCCGGCTGAGCTGCCCGGTAGCGCTGCTGCATGCCTGCGTCGGCACCATGCTGGCCGCGTTCATGGCGGCCAATCCGCGCGTCGAACTCCATCTGGATGCGACCAACCGGCGCGTCGATGTGATCGGCGAGGGTCTCGACATCGCCATTCGCGCACGGCGTCCGCCGCTGGAAGATTCCGATCTGGTGGTGAAAAGCTTCGGTGAGCGCGCGCAGTGGCTGGTCGCCAGCCCGGCGCTGCTCGAACAAACCGGTCCGCTGCGCGCACCGGCCGATCTGAGCGCGGCGCCCAGTCTCGACCTCGGCCCGCCACGGCAAGAGTATGTCTGGCATCTCGAAGGCCCGGATGGCGCCCAAGCGGCCATCCGCCATCGTCCGCGGCTGGTCACCGACGACATGATGGCGCTACGCAACGCAGTGCTGACAGGCATCGGCGTCGTGCAGCTGCCGGCGTTGCTGGTCGGCGACGACATCAAGCGTGGCGATCTGGTGCACGTCGTGGTGGACTGGGCGCCGCGCTGCCACGTTGTCCATGCGGTCTATCCATCCAAACGCGGCCTGCTGCCGTCCGTGCGCGCATTGCTGGATTTTCTGGCCGTGCAATTCGAAGCGATCGCAGAGGATTGATGGATCGCGATCATTGCAATGCGAATCCCGGGGCGTGACTCATGGCGTCGATGATCTTCCGAAAGTCGGCAGATGTCGTGGTATGGCCGTGGACTGGAACGGCGGCGGGGAGAGGCTCAGGGGTGCGCATGAAATAGCGGGTCATTTGTGCAAATGTAGTGATAAAATCACGCAACTTCAGACGAACGCTGCCGATGCCTCCAGCCAAGAAAGCCCTCGAATTCAAGGGACGCATGCTTTCCCTGACCCGGGTGCGCGTGCTGGATGCCAACGTCGCGGCGATCGACGCGCAGTTGCAGGAGTTCGCCCGGCAGATGCCACAGGCGGTGGTCGGCATGCCGGTGATCCTCGAAGCGGACACTGCGACCGATCTGGGCCCGATACTGGCCAGCCTCAAGGCCGTCGGCATGCAGCCGGTCGGCGTTGCCGATGGCGTACTGAACGATTCCGCCGGTTCGTGGGGACTGCCGGTGCTGCCGGCGGATACCGGCGCAAAATCATCGCGCGCTGCGGCACCGGCCGCGCCAGCGGCGGCGCCGACCTACAAGACCACGCGCATCATCACCGAGCCGGTTCGTTCCGGTCAGCAGATCTACGCCGAACATGCGGATCTGGTGATTACCAACACGGTCAGCCCTGGCGCCGAAGTCATTGCCGACGGCTGCGTGCATGTCTACGGCACCCTGCGCGGGCGCGCGATTGCCGGTGCCCGCGGCGACACCCAGGCGCGTATTTTCTGTCACCGTTTCGAGGCCGATCTGGTGGCGATCGCCGGCACTTATGCGGTGGCCGACCAGATGCAGGGCGAACTGCGCGGCAAACCGGCGCAGGCGTATTTATTGGATGGCCGGCTCAAACTGGGCCGGCTGGATTGGTAGCAACCGAGGATTATTCGTGGCGAAAATTGTTGTGGTGACCTCAGGCAAGGGCGGTGTCGGCAAGACCACCACCAGCGCGTCCTTCGCCACCGGGCTGGCCCAGCGCGGGCATCGGACCGTGGTGATCGATTTCGACGTGGGCTTGCGCAATCTCGATCTGATCATGGGTTGCGAGCGGCGCGTGGTGTTCGACTTCGTCAACGTGATCCAGGGCGAGGCGACGCTGCGCCAGGCCCTGATCAAGGACAAGCAGAACGAAAAGCTGTTCATCCTCGCCGCCAGCCAGACGCGCGACAAGGATGCGCTGACCCAGGACGGCGTCGAGCGCGTGCTCAACGAACTCTCGCAGGAGTTTGAATACATCATCTGCGACTCACCGGCCGGCATCGAGCGTGGCGCGCATCTGGCGATGTATTTCGCCGATGAGGCGCTGGTGGTGACCAACCCGGAAGTGTCCTCGGTGCGCGACTCCGACCGCGTACTCGGCATTCTCTCCAGCAAGACGCGCCACTCGGAGAAAGGCGATGGCCGCGTGCGCGAGCATCTGGTGCTGACGCGCTACAACCCGCAGCGCGTGGAAAAAGGCGAGATGCTGTCGGTGGAAGACGTCAAGGAAATCCTCGCGATCCCGCTGCTCGGCGTGATTCCCGAATCGCCGGCGGTACTGACCTCCAGCAATGCCGGCACGCCGGTGATCGCCAATCAGGAGAGCGATGCCGGCTCGGCATATGACGATCTGGTCGCCCGTTTCCTCGGCGAGAACCGTCCGCATCGCTTCATGACCGTCGAGAAGAAGGGTCTCTTCGGCCGCTTGTTTGGATCTTGAGGGCATCGAACATGGACTGGCTCAAGTTTCTGCGTGGTGAACCCAAGAACACGGCGTCGCTGGCCAAGGATCGGCTCAAGGTGGTGGTCGCGCACCAGCGCGCCGGCCGCGCCAACGGCGGCCCCAATTATCTGCCGCGTTTGCGCGAGGAAATCCTCGCCGTGGTGCGCAAATACGTCACCGTGCCGGACAGCGCCGTCAACGTGAATGTGCAGCGCGAGGACGGTCTGGAAGTGCTGGAAATGAACATCGCCTTGCCGGATGCGCCGGGCTAACCGGCTTTTAGCGCTTTGGCATATCCATAGAATTAATCATTTCGGCCGATACCCTCAGTCTTACGGTTCCATTAAACTGCGCGCCTTCATCAGCACAGGTTTGTCGCAAGAACTATGGTTGCCCTCGCTACAGAAAAGGTTCTCAGCGTCCGTCACTGGAACGATACGCTGTTCAGCTTCACCTGCACGCGCGACAGCACGCTGCGTTTCCGCAACGGCCATTTCGTGATGATCGGCCTGCCGGTCAACGGCAAGCCGCTGATGCGCGCCTACAGCATCGCCAGCGCCAACTACGAGGACACGCTGGAGTTTTTCAGCATCAAGGTCGATAACGGCCCGTTGACCTCGCGCCTGCAGCATCTCAAGGTCGACGACCAGATCATCGTCAGCCGCAAACCCACCGGCACGCTGGTGCTGGACGATCTCAAGCCCGGCAAGAACCTGTATCTCCTCGGCACCGGCACCGGCCTGGCGCCGTTCATGAGCCTGATCCGCGACCCGGATGCTTACGAGCGTTTCGAGAAAGTGGTGCTGGTGCACGGCGTGCGCCGCGTCAACGATCTGGCCTATCACGACTACATCACGCAGGAACTGCCGCAGCACGAGTTTCTCGGCGAACTGGTGCAGAAGCAGTTGATCTACTATCCAACAGTGACGCGCGAGCCGTTTCGCAACCAGGGACGGCTTACGGATCTGTTCAACAGCGGCAAGCTGTGCAGCGACATCGGCCTGCCGCAGCTCAATCCCGAAACCGACCGCGTCATGATGTGCGGCAGCCCGACCATGCTCAAGGATACCTGCGCCCTGCTCGACGCGCGCGGCTTTCAGGTGTCGCCGCATATCGGCACGCCCGGCGACTACGTGATAGAGCGCGCGTTCGTCGAGAAATAGCGCTTCCGGGCTGCTGCGCTCGGCATCTGCCGCGTCGGCACTGCTCGCAATACTCACGTACTTGAGTACGCTCCGTTCGCTGCGCGGTGGCGGCGCGTCACCTGCCTTCGCTCACAACGCCCGCGAACGCTATTTCTACGTCGTCGCGGGCGTATCGCGCAATTCCTTGCGCAGGATTTTGCCGACGGGTGTTTTCGGTAGTGCCTCGATAAAGGCGAAGTGCTTGGGTACCTTGTAGCCGGTGAGTTCGCGCTTGCAGTGCTCGCGCAGGGTTTCGGCGCTCAGGTCCGGGTCTTTTTTCACCACGAACACTTTTACCGCTTCGCCGGTCTTGTCGTCGGGCACGCCGACGCAGGCGCATTCCAGCACGCCAGGGCACAGTGCCACCACGCTCTCGATTTCGTTGGGATAGACGTTGAAGACGGATACCAGGATCATGTCTTTCTTGCGATCAACGATGGTGACATAGCCACGCGTGTCCATCACTGCGATGTCGCCGGTCTTGAGATAGCCGTCGGTGGTAAAAACCTTGGCGTTCTCTTCCGGTTTCTGCCAGTAACCGGCCATCACCTGCGGGCCCTTGACGCAGAGTTCTCCGGGTTGTCCCTGTGGTACGACGTGGTTGTCGTCGTCGCGCAGGCTGACCATTGTGGACGGCAACGGTACGCCGATGGAGCCGTTCCACTCGGGTTTGGTCAACGGTGTGAAGCAGACGGCGGGTGAGGTCTCGGTCAGGCCATAACCTTCGGTCAGCGGCTTGCCGGTGACTTCACGCCAGTGCTGCGCTACTGATTTTTGTATCGCCGAACCGCCGCCCACCACCAGCTTCAGCGGGTTGAAATCCAGCTTCTCGAAACCCGGGGTGTGTAGCAGTCCCTTGAACAGGGTGTTGACGCTGGTAAAGGCGGTAACGCGGTGCCTTTTGAGTTCGGCGACGAAGCCGGGCATATCACGCGGGTTGGTGATCAGTACGTTCTTGGCGCCGATCGACAGGAACACCAGGCAGTTCAGTGCCAGCGCGAAGATGTGGTACAGCGGCAGCGCGGTGACGATGCACTCCTCGCCCGGCGTCATGTCGCCGGTCATCCACACGCGCATCTGCAGGATGTTGCAGACGACATTGCCATGCAGCAGTTGCGCGCCTTTCGACAGACCGGTGGTGCCGCCGGTGTACTGTAAAAATGCGGTGTCCTGATGCGTCAGCGCCAGGCGGCTGTAGGGTTGCGCCTTGCCGCGTACCAGCGCCGTGCGCAACGGGATGGTGTCGGCGATATGCCATTTCGGCACCATCTTGCGGCGATATTTCACTGTCCAGTTGACCAGCAGGTTTTTCGGGAAAGGATGCAGGTCGCCGATCTGCGTGGTGATGATTTTCTTCAGCGACAGCTGCGGCAATACCGCCTGCAGGGTATGGCAGCAGTTCTCGATGATGACGATGGCCTGCGCGCCGCTGTCCTTGAGCTGGTGCTCCAGTTCGCGCGGCGTGTACAGCGGATTGACGTTCACCGCCACCAGTCCCGCGCGCAGGATGCCGAACAGCGCGACCGGGTACTGCAACAGGTTGGGCATCATCAGGGCAACCCGGTCGCCCTTGTTGAGGCCGAGCACGTTCTGCAGGTACGAGGCGAAATCCTGGCTGTAGCGGTCGAGGTCGTCGTAACTCAGCGCAACACCCATGCAGACATAAGCGCGCTGATTGCGGAAGCGGTTGATGCTTTGATCGATCAGGTCGGCCAGGGATTGATAGACGCTGCCGTCAATCTCCGCGGGCACGCCGGGCGGATATTCCTTCAGCCAGATTTTTTCCTCGTTGACCCGTTTCTGATCCATCATGTTTCCTTGATTGTGCCGGAGCCTGCCGCCTGCTCGAGGATGAAGGCGCGCAGCGATTTATTGCCATGCGCGGATTCAAAGCGGGCCTCGCTGTCGTCCAGCAGGCGCAGCACGCTTTGTTCGGGCGGAATATGCGGATGCGGCAGCGGCGTGGTGCCCGCGCGTGCCAGACGCCAGAGTCTGGACAGTTCGATGGAGTCGAGATCGAGCCCGGGGATCAGGCGCGTCTGCTTGTCGCCGGATTCGACCAGAAGGTTTTGCTGCAACAGTACTTCGACCATCTGCGAAACGTGCGCGGGCGGCGCTTCCAGCGCCAGCGCCAGTTCATCCTGGGTGTAGCCGGGTTCGCCACTGATGAAACGCCGGCCGCAGAGGGCCATGATCATCAGCGTCAGGAATTCGGTGCCGCGTGAGGACAGCGCCGGCGTGACTCGCTGCGGCGCAAGATGCTGCGGATGCTGCAGGTAGAACGCCAGTTGGCAGCCGCTCAGCAGGATCAGCCAGCCCAGATCCAGCCAGATCAGCAGGAAAATCATGATGGCGAAGCCGGAATAGATGGCGTTGTAGTTGGTCGAGCTCGCGACGAACGACGCAAACATGACGCTGCAAAATTGCCACAGCAAGCCGGCAAACAAGCCGCCGCCCAGTGCCGCGCGCCAGCGCACGCGGGTGTTGGGGACGAAGCTGTACAGGAACGTGAAGGCGCCGACGATCAGCAGATACGGCAGCAGCTTGCTCAGCATGTAGTAGAGCAGGCCGAACGGTTCGATGGCGGTGATGTGGCCGACTACGCGGCTGCTGGCGATGGTCGCGGTGATGCCGATCGCCGAGAACACCAGCAGCGGTCCCACCATCAGCACTGCCAGATACTCGCTGACGCGCTGTGAAATCGGCCGCGGCCGCGAGATGCGCCAGATGTAATTGAAGCTTTCTTCAACCTTCTGGATCAGCGAGATGGCGGAGTACAGCAACAGGCTGACGCCGAGGGAGCCGAGCACGCCGACTTTCATTTTTTCGACGAAGCCGAGGATGTTGTTGGTCAGTTCCTGGGCCTGATTGCCGAGCGGACTCAGGAATTCCAGCAGCATCGGTGCCAGCGTGTCGTGCGCGCCCAGCGCTTTCAGCACCGAGAATGCCAGCGCCAGTATCGGCACCAGCGACAGCAGCGTGGTGTACACCAGACCCATCGCCCGCATCGAAATCTGGCCTTCGAACAGATCGTGAGTCAGGGAGTAGACATAGCGTCCGAACAGCAGCAGCCGGCGCTCGGCTCTGTTTTGGCTGCCATGGCTGTGCCAGAGCCAGGTGTTCAAACGTTTCAGAAGATTGTTCATGGTCGCGAAGATACTAGAGTTGCTGGTGAGCGTCCCGTGTGCGCAGGGCTTCGTTGCAGGCGCAGGCACTGAATTCGGGTAGGTGAAATAACCGGTGAATCACCTGTCGGACGAGCGTTGCGCGCCGAGTGTTGACAAGCTAATTCGAGTTCATTATGATGCGCTGCAACAAATGCTGCATTGCAGCATGTTGATGAAAAAGATTTTACCTTTCAATAACATAATGGAGTGTCGCATGAACGTTGAAACGATTGTAAATGATGTGAAGGGCCGTGTTGAGCCGATCGTCGCCCAGGGCAAGGAAGTGGTTGCCAAGGGTCAGGAAGCGGTTCTGGCCGGTTTTGAAGCCCTCAAGGCCGCCAACGGCATCGTGGTGGAAACCGTGCAGACTCTGGTGAAGAGCAATGTCGAGGCCGGCAAAGAGCTGTTCGCCGCTGCCCAGACCAGCTTCGAGAAAGCCAAGGCCGACGGCATCAAGACCGTTGCCGCCAACCCGGTCGCCTACCTGCCGGAAGGCAAGGACCTCGTGGTGTCGACCTACAACGACGCCGTCAGCCTCGTCAGCAAGACCGGCGATGAGCTGGTGAAGACCTTCAAGCAGGGCTTTGAAGCCGTCAACGCCAAGCTGACCGGCGAAGCGGTTGCGGTGGCCAAGGCCAAGAAGACCGTGAAGAAGGTTGCTTCCAAGGCCAAGAAGGCGGTCAAGGCTGCTGCCTAAGTTTCTCCTCGCCAAGGCGCATTAAAGCGTCTGGCAATAGGGCCGGGGAGAAATCCTCCGGCCCTTTTTTTTGGAGATGAGTCGGATGATCACGCAAGCTGAAATACAGCAGTATCTGGACCGCGCCACCAACGGCGTTGCACTGATTGCCGTTCACGAATCGGGCGCCTTGCGCGCACTCGGCTCGGCACTGGCGGAGCGGCTGGCGGTCGCCCGGCTCGCCCGCACGGCGGGCGAGTTGATTCGCGATCAGATCGATTTGTTGCCCGAGTCGCGCACGCGCTTCAGGCGCGATCAGCAGGTGCGTCGCCAGCTCTGGCGCGGACTGCTGCGCGATCTATCCGCGCCGATACAGAAGGTGGCCTGACCCGGCGGGATTACGTTTACTTTGCCGACCTGCGCGTGCGCGATGTTTTGCGCCGCGCACGGGTGGTTGGCGCTGCGGGCGGCTCGTCGCCGGAATCCTTGAGCACGACCTTGCTGACGATGTTTTTCCAGGCGCTGGAGTTGCGCAGCGTCTCGAGGTTCGCCTTCACGAATCCCGCCGCATCGAATTCGGTTGCGGCGCCGACTTTTTCGCGCAGGAAGGCGATGATTTCCTCCTGCAATCCGGAGATATCCGGCAGGCCCAGGAAGCGGCGCAACTCTTCCGGCTTTACATCGATCTCGATCTTGATCTGCATCGGCAGGCTCCTTTGATCATCGTGGTCACTGATGGGCCGAGAATAACAGCATCAGCAGCGCATCCGGCGATCAGAGTTTCCTCAGTTGCCGGTGAGCAGGCGCTGCGCCTCGCGATAGTTGGCGGCGGTTTTTTCGACCACGTCATCGGGCAACTGCGGGCCGGGCGCTTTCTTGTTCCAGTCCAGGGTCTCGAGATAGTCGCGCACGAACTGCTTGTCGAAACTCGGCGGGCTGATGCCGGGCCGGTAGGTGCTGACGGGCCAGAAACGTGACGAATCCGGTGTCAGCACTTCGTCGATCAGGTGCAGCGTGCCGTACTTGTCCAGGCCGAATTCGAATTTGGTGTCGGCGATGATGATGCCGCGCTCGCGTGCATAGACTGAAGCTTCTTGGTAAATCCGCAAGGTAATGTCACGCAACTGTGCGGCGATGTCCTTGCCGACGGCTTTCTCGACTTCGGCAAAGCTGATGTTCTCGTCGTGCTGTCCGACCGGTGCCTTGTCGGCGGGCGTAAAAATCGGTTGCGGCAGTTGATCGGCGATCTGCAAACCCTTGGGCAGCGGGATGCCGCAGACCTTGCCGGTGTTCTGGTAATCCTTCCAGCCGCTGCCGATCAGATAGCCGCGCGCGACGCACTCCACCGGCAGCGCCTTGAGGCGCTTGACCGCGACGGCGCGGTCTTGGCACTGCGCTAACTCCTCTGGGGTCAGGTAATCGGCGAGCCGTATTTCAGGCGCGGAATGATTCGGAATAATGCCTGAGAATTTCCGCATCCAGAATTCCGTCACTGCCGTCAGCACGGCGCCCTTGCCGGGAATGCCCCTGGGCATGATCACGTCAAAGGCAGACAGGCGGTCCGAGGTGACGATCAGCATGTGATCGTCGCCCAGCGCATAGATGTCGCGCACCTTGCCGCGGTGTATGCGCGGCAGGCTGGTGATGCTGGATTCGAGCAGGGCAGTAGTCATGAGGGTTGTGAGTTTTGTGCGGGCGCCAATGTATGCGAGGACCATGGAACGGTCAAAAAATCCAGGCTGTCGAGAGCCAAGCATCAGCGTAGCGCGGGGCATTAGTATGTATAATATGCGATCTCAATACACACGAGAAATTCAGATGCGCACCAACATTGTAATCAATGACCAACTGATGACCCAGGCATTGCGGGTGTCAGGC
>JBOICJ010000344.1:0-5637 GCA_050740035.1 Stenotrophobium sp.
ACCCTGGCTGCTGTGCATCCACGGCTACCGCATGGGCGCGGCGTGGATGGATCTGGGCCTGTTCACGCCGAAATGGCTGCATCACGCCCTGGGCCTCAACATCGTCCAGCCGGTGCTGCCGCTGCACGGTCCGCGCAGGATCGGCCTGCGCTCGGGCGATGGCTATCTCGACGGCGATCTGCTGAACCTGGTGCATGCCCAGAGCAATGCCCTGTGGGACCTGCGGCGCACGATCGCCTGGATCCGGCAACAGGAGGAACAGCCGCGCATCGGCGTCTACGGCGTCAGTCTCGGCGGCTACAACGCCAGCCTGCTGGCGTCCTACGAGGCCGATCTCGATTTCATCGTTGCCGGCATTCCGCTGGTGGATTTCGCCACAGCCACCTGGCGCTTCATGCCGCCGGCGCATCTGCGTTACTTCGAGTCGCTGGGCATGAACGAGGCGCGCTACCGTGAAATCCTGCGTGTGGTGTCGCCGCTGGCGCGGCCGCCGCTGCTGGCACCGGAAAAACTGCTGATCTTCGCCGGCACGGCGGATCGCCTGGTGGTGCCGGAACAACCGTTGGCGCTGGCGCGGCACTGGAACACCGCCATCACCTGGTATCAGGGCGGGCACCTGGGCCTGCGCCGGGCGCCCGAAACCGCCGAGACGATACGCGAAGCGATCCTGCGCGCGGGCTGGCCGGCGTTCGATTCCACGGTTTGAATTGCGGGTAGAATCACGCGTCGAATCACTCACCAAATTTGATCAGGATCGGAACCCATGAAGCGAGTCGCCATTACCGGCACGGGTCTCTATACGCCGCCGGAGTCCGTCAGCAATGATGAGCTGGTGGCGGCCTTCAACACCTATGTCGAGCGCCATAACGCGGAACATGCGGCGGCCATCGCCGCCGGCAGCCTGACCGCCCTGCAGCCTTCGTCCAGCGAATTCATCGTCAAGGCGTCCGGCATCCAGTCGCGTCACACGATCAACAAGTCCGGCATCATCGACCCGGAAATCCTGCGGCCGCAGATTGCTGCGCGCGGCAACGACGAACCTTCGATCATGGCTGAGATGGGTGTCGCCGCCTGCACGCAGGCGTTGCAGCGCGCCGGCCGCAAACCCGGGGATGTCGATGCGCTGATCGTCGCCTGCTCAAATCTGCAGCGACCCTATCCGGCCGTCGCGGTGGAAATCCAGCATTACCTGGGCACCGCGGGTTTCGGCTATGACATGAACGTGGCCTGCGCCTCCGCCGCCTTCGGCCTGCAGGCGGCGGTGGACGCGGTAAGCCAGGGCAGCGCGCGTGCGGCGCTGGTGGTCAGTCCGGAAATCTGCACCGGGCATCTCAATTTTCGCAACCGCGACTGCCATTTCATCTTTGGCGACGCCGCGACCGCGATTCTGGTCGAGCCGCTGGAGGGCGCGCAGGGCGAAGTCGGGTTTGAAGTGCTGGGCACGCGCCTGCTGACGCAGTTCTCCAACAACATCCGCAACAACTTCGGTTTCCTGAATCCTTCCGAGCAACCGCCGCGCACCTGGCACGACGTGTTGTTCAATCAGGAAGGCCGCAAGGTGTTCAAGGAAGTGGTGCCGATCGTTTCCGAACTGATCGTCTCGCACCTGAACAGCCTCGAGATCGCGCCGGAGTCGGTCAAGCGCTTCTGGCTGCACCAGGCCAACCTCAGCATGAACCATCTAATCTCCAAGCGCGTGCTCGGCCACGAGCCGGACGAGCGGCAGGCGCCGGTGATTCTGGATGAATATGCCAACACCAGTTCGGCGGGCTCGGTGATCGCGTTTCACAAATACCAGCAGGATCTGAAAGCCGGCGACATCGGCGTGCTGTGCGCTTTCGGCGCCGGCTATTCCGCCGGCAGCGTCGTGATGCGGCGGTTGTAACGATAGTGTCATGAGCCTTTCATATTCTCGCTGCGGGACGGATCGGGAATGAAAGCGATGAATGGCCGCTTGATACTGGTGATCGAGGACGAGAGCGCCATCCGCGAGATGCTGCGGTTTGCGCTGAAGCGTGCGGAATTCCGCGTCGCCGAAGCGGCCGATGCGCCGGCAGCGCGACTGCGCATCGCCGAAGAACGCCCCGATTTGATCCTGATGGACTGGATGATGCCGGGCACCAGCGGCATCGAGCTGACGCGTGAACTCAAATCCGCGCCGGCCAGCCGCGACATCCCCATCGTCATGGTCACCGCGCGCGCGGAGGAAGAAGACCGCGTGCGTGGACTGAACATCGGCTGCGACGACTATGTCTCCAAGCCGTTCTCTTTCCCGGAGCTGATCGCGCGCATCCAGGCGGTGCTGCGGCGCACGCTACCCGGAGGCGAAGACGAAAAACTTAGTGTCAGCGGACTGGAAGTCGATGGCGCGAGTCAGCGCGTCACCGCCAATGGCGAGGTCGTCAAGCTGGGGCCGACCGAATACAAGCTGCTGCATTTCTTCATCAGCCATCCCGAGCGGGTCTACACGCGCGAACAGGTGCTGGATCGCGTCTGGGGCCAGAATATCTACGTCGAGGAGCGCACGGTGGACGTGCACATCCGCCGCCTGCGCCAGGCGCTGGAACCCCACGGCTGCGACCAGATGATCCAGACGGTGCGGGGTTCGGGCTATCGTTTTTCCGAGCGCATCTGATTCTCATGCCACCCGCTTTGCCAGCATCCGATGACGAGGGAGGTTCCCGGCGTGAGCGCAATATCTCCCGCACCGGCAAGCCCGACTGACGCGCCGGTGCCGAAGCCGCGCGACTGGCGCGTGATTGGCGCATGGCTGCGTGAAATCGCGCGCGCGGCGATAGCCGTACTGATCGGCGCGGGAGTCGGCGCGTTTTTCGGCCGCGCCGAGCTGGGTGCCGGACTGGTGGCCGGTATTTATTTCGTCGTTTACCTGTGGCATCTGGCCGAACTGCGGGCCTGGGTCGAGCGGCCCAAGGCGACGACCTTGCCCGAGCCGGCCGGTATCTGGGGCGATATTTTCGACCGCCTGCTGGAAATGCGCCGGCGCGATCGTAAAAAGCAGAAACAACTGACCGCCATGCTGGCGGAATTCCAGGCCTCGACCGCGGCGCTGCCGGACGGTGCCGTGGTATTGGGCGTGCATGGCGAGATTGTCTGGTTCAATCAAGCGGCGCAAAAACTGCTGGGCCTGCGCAACGCCGACGACATTGGCCTGCGCATCGCCAATCTGATTCGTCATCCAGCATTTACCAACTACTTCACCCAAGGCGACTATGCGCATGAGGTGGAATCGCCGTCGCTGATCCATTCCGCTAGCACGCTTTTGTTGCGGATCATTCCGTACGGCAACAATCAGCGTCTGCTGATCGTTCGCGACATCAGCGAGTTAAAACGGCTGGAGACCGCGCGCCGTGACTTCGTCGCCAACGCCTCGCATGAATTGCGCACGCCGCTGACCGTGCTGCGCGGCTATCTCGACATGATGGAACCGGAGACCCATGACCGCGCAGCACTGGCCGAATGGCGCGTGCCGATTGAGGAAATGCGCAACCAGGCGACGCGCATGGAAACGCTGGTGCACGACATGCTGCGCCTGGCGCGGCTCGATGGCGATGCGGCGGCGAGGCAGGAAGTGCTGGAAGTTTCCAGCATGATCGCAAAGGTCGTGGAGGAGGCGAAAGCCTTGTCGCAAGGCCGGCACGTCTTCGAGGTTTCGGCGGATGCGGACCTGCAACTGCTCGGCGACGACAGCGACGTGCGGAGCATCCTGACCAACCTGCTATCGAACGCGGTGCGCTATACCCCGGATGGGGGATCGATCCGCGTGATCTGGACGGCCGAGCCGGAAGGCGCACGATTTTCGGTAACGGATACGGGCATCGGCATTGCGGCGCAAGACATGCCGCGGCTGACCGAGCGTTTCTACCGGATTGATGCCGGCCGTTCACGTGCCAGCGGCGGCACCGGCCTGGGCCTGTCGATCGCCAGACATGCGCTGGAGCGCCACGATGGACGCATGCAGATCGAAAGCCAGTTGGGGCGGGGCAGTACGTTTACCTGTCACTTTCCAGACCAGCGGATACGGCGTAGAGCCTGACCGATACGGCGGTGGCCTAGCCGAAGCGGCCGGTGATGTAGTCTTCGGTGCGCTGCTCGCGCGGCTTGGTGAAAATCTGGTCGGTCGCTCCGTATTCCACCAATTCGCCGAGATACATGAACGCGGTGTAATCGGCGACGCGCGCGGCCTGCTGCATGTTGTGAGTGACGATGACCAGGGTGTAATCGTCCTTGAGCTGGTACATCAGCTCCTCGATCTTGGCGGTGGAGATCGGGTCCAGCGCCGAGGTCGGTTCGTCGAGCAGGATCACCTGCGGCCGTACCGCGAGGGTGCGGGCGATGCACAGGCGCTGCTGCTGGCCGCCGGACAGACTCATGCCGTTGCTGTGCAGCTTGTCATTGACCTCATCCCACAGTGCCGTGCGTTTCAGCGCATCTTCCACGCGCTCGTCCATGTCGATGCGCGGCAGCTTCTCGTACAGACGAATGCCGAAAGCGATATTTTCGTAAATCGACATCGGGAACGGCGTCGGTTTCTGGAACACCATGCCGATGCGTGCGCGCAACCGGTTCAGATCCATGTCCGGAGCCAGAATGTTCTCATCGTCCAGCAGCACCTCGCCGGTGGCGCGCTGTTTTGGATAGAGGTCGTACATGCGATTCAGCGTGCGCAGCAGGGTGGATTTTCCGCAGCCCGACGGCCCGATGAAGGCGGTGATGGCGCGATCGTAGAGCGGCAGGGAAATGTTTTTAAGCGCGTGCGCGTTACCATAATGGAAAGACAGGTCGTTGATCGCGATCTTGACCTTGCGCGCGGCGCTGCCGGCGGCGTGGGGATCGCTGCGACTGGCCGAGGCTTCAAACGCGGCGACGGCTGGAACGCTGGGACGGCTTTTCATGGCATCCATGTTGGCGGTGAGTTAGCTGGATTGATTTTTGGGGGAAATGAAGGTGCGCGCGATGATGTTCAACGCCAGCACGGTCATGGTGATGATCAGCGCTCCGGCCCAGGCGAGCTTTTGCCAGTCGGCGTAGGGCGACAGCGCGAACTGGAAGATCACCACCGGCAGATTCGACATCGGTGCGTTCATGTCGGTACTCCAGAACTGGTTGTTCAGCGAGGTGAACAGCAACGGCGCGGTTTCTCCGCTGATGCGGGCGACCGCCAGCATCACGCCGGTCACCAGGCCGGCGCGTGCGGCGCCGTAGCAGATCTTGCGAATCACCAGGTAGCGCGGTGCGCCGAGTGCGGAAGCCGCTTCGCGCAGCGTGTCCGGCACCAGCAACAGCATGTCTTCGGTGGTGCGCACGACCACCGGCAGGATCAGGATCGACAGCGCGACGCAGCCAGCCCAGGCCGAAAAATGGCCCATCGGACTGACCATCAACTCGTAGACGAACAGGCCGACGATGATGGAAGGCGCGGACAGCAGCACATCGTTGATGAAGCGCACGGTATTCGACAGCTTTGTGTTGCGACCGTACTCGGCCATGTAGGTGCCGGCGAGGATGCCGATCGGCGTGCCGATCAGGGTGCCGATCACCGTCAGCAGCGCACTGCCCAGCAGCGCGTTGAGGATGCCACCGGTACTGCCGCCGGGTGGCGGCGTCATCTGCGTGAAC
>JBOICJ010000345.1:0-2351 GCA_050740035.1 Stenotrophobium sp.
GGCGTGTAGAGGCCCTCGTCGGCCAGCGTCTGCTCCAGCGTGCGCTGCGTCTCACGCAATTTTTCCATGCGCGCTTCGAGTTTTCGGATCGAATCCTTCAGCGGTTTTTCCTGAGCGCGGCTACCGGTGTCGCCGCGGCGCGCTTCGGCGTTGACGGGCTTGCCGCTCTTTTGCGCATCGCGTTCGCGCGTGGTGAGCCACTTGGCGTAATCATCGAGGTCGCCGTCGAACATCTGGCAGCGGCCCTCGGCGACCAGCCACAGTTGCTCGCAGCAGGTCGAGACCATGTGGCGGTCGTGCGACACCAGCACCACCGCGCCGCTGAACATCTGCAGCGCGGTTTCCAGCGCATGGCGCATGTCGAGATCGAGGTGGTTGGTCGGCTCGTCGAGCAGCAGCAGGTTGGGTTTCTGGTACACCACCAGCGCCAGCGCCAGCCGCGCTTTCTCGCCGCCGGAGAACGGGCCGACCGCTTCGTAGACGCGGTCGCCGCGGAAATTGAAGGTGCCGAGAAAATCGCGCAGTGACTGCTCGGCGACGCCCTTGTCGAGCCGCTGCAGGTGCAGGATCGGGCTGGCCTTGAGATCGAGCTGATCGACCTGGTGCTGCGCGAAATAGCCGATCTTCAGATAGGGGTCGCGCATCGCCTTGCCGGCCAGCGGTTCGAGCCGGCCCGCCAGCGTCTGCATGAAGGTCGATTTTCCGGCGCCATTGGGGCCGAGCAAACCGATACGGTCGCCGGGCTGCAACGACAGCTTGAGGCCGGACAGGATCGTGCGCTCGCCGTAACCGGCTTTCACGTCGTCGAAGCGCAGCAGCGGCGTCGGCACGCGATCCGGCTCGCGGAATTCGAAGCTGAACTCGCTATCGAAATGCGCCGGCGCGACCAGCTGCATTTTTTCCAGTTGCTTGATCCGCGACTGCGCTTGCCGCGCCTTGCTGGCGTGGGTCTTGAAGCGGCTGATGAACGATTGCAGGTGCGCCGCCTGCCGCTGCTGCTTGACGTAATGCGCGGATTCCAGCGCCAGTCGCTCGGCGCGGGTGCGCTCGAAGGTCGAGTAGTTGCCGGCGTAGAGCGTGGTCTTGAGATTTTCCAGGTGCAGCGTGTGGGTGCAGACGCTGTCGAGAAAGTCGCGGTCGTGCGAGATCAGCAGCAGCGTGCCCGGATAGGTCGGCAGGAATTCTTCCAGCCAGATCGCGGCGTCTAGATCGAGGTGGTTGGTCGGCTCGTCGAGCAGCAGCAGGTCGGAGCGGCACATCAGCGCGCGCGCAAGATTGAGTCGCATGCGCCAACCGCCGGAAAAATCGGCGACCGCCTGCAACTGCTCCTGCGCGGAAAAGCCAAGGCCATGCAGCAGCGTGCCGGCGCGCGCGCGCGCAGCGTAGCCGCCGATATCGTTGAGGCGGTCGTGGATTTTGGCGATACGGGCGACATCGTGTGCTGCTTCCGCGGCTGCCAGGTTGCGCTCCAGTTCGCGCAGTTCCACGTCGCCGTCGAGCACGAACTCGATCGCCTGATCCGACAGCGCCGGGGTTTCCTGCGCGACGGTGGAAATCGCCAGGGTTTTGGATACGGCGACGTTGCCGCTGTCCACCGTCAGTTGGCCCAGTACCAGTGCAAACAAGCTGGATTTGCCGGTGCCGTTCTTGCCAACCACGCCGACATGCCAGCCGGGATAGATCGTGAACGAGACGGAATCGAGCAGCGTGCGCGCGCCGCGACGCAGAGTGGCGTTGTTGAGGGAAATCATGCGGCGCGCAGTTTACCCGCAAGGGCGGAGAAAAGGCGGATCGGAGGTTGTTACGCTTTTGTAGGAGCGGCGGGAGCAGTACTCCCGCTAGGCGCGATCATCATGTCGCGCCCAAGGGCCGCTCCTACAGGAAAGCAATGGTATTATGCCCGCGCTTGCGGCAACACCCGCATCAGATTTTCCTGCGCGACACTGGCGACCAGGCGGCCCTGGCGGTCGAAGATTTCGCCGCGCGACAGGCCGCGCGCGGACTGCGCGGTGGGACTGTCCATGGCGTAGAGCAGCCAGTCGTCGGCGCGCAGCGGGCGGTGAAACCAGATCGCGTGGTCGATGCTGGCCACCGCCATGTCCGGTTCGAACCATGATTTGCCGTGCGGCCGGATCGCGGTCGACAGCAAATTGAAGTCGGAGGCATAGGCCAGCACGCATTGGTGCAGCATCGGCGCGTCCGGCAGCTTGCCGGCGGCGCGGAACCAGATGTACTGGCGCGGATCCTGCTTTTCTGGTTTGAGCGGATTCCACGGCTGCGGACGAGTAACCGCACCGCGATTTCCGTTGCTGCGATAACTGCCTGTTTGGTGATTGCCAGCGCTATCGGGG
>JBOICJ010000346.1:0-8483 GCA_050740035.1 Stenotrophobium sp.
GTGCGATCCTGGCGCTGATGGCATTCCACATCGAGTTCAGTCTGATCGCGTTGATCGGCGTGATCCTGCTGATCGGCATCGTCAAGAAGAACGCGATCATGATGATCGATTTCGCGATCGACGCCGAGCGCACGCTGGGCCTGACGCCGCAGGAGGCAATCTTCGAAGCCTGCCTCAAGCGCTTCCGGCCAATCATGATGACCACCCTCGCCGCGATGCTCGGCGCGCTGCCGCTGGCACTGGGCAGCGGCGACGGCGGCGAGCTACGCCAACCGCTCGGCATCTCCATCGTCGGCGGCCTGCTGGTCAGCCAGGCGCTGACGCTCTACACCACGCCGGTGGTCTATCTTTATCTCGACCGTTTCCAGCTCTGGTGCGCGCGCCATCTGGGCGCCTGGCGCGGCGGCCGCTCCACACCGCACGTTCCGGACGCTTCCGCATGAAACCTGCCGACATCAAAATTTTATTTTTCGCAGGCCCGGTGCTGGCGCTCGCCGCCTGCGCCATGGGCCCGGACTACGTCAAGCCCGCCGCACCAACACCCGCAAACTACAAGCAGGCCGGCGACTGGCTGCACGCGCAGCCGCAGGACAGCGCCGCGCGCGGCCCGTGGTGGCAGGCATTCAAGGACGATCGACTCGACCAGCTCGAACGGCAGGTCGACATTTCCAACCAAACCTTGGCGCAGGCCGCAGCGCAGTACCGGCAGGCGCAGGCCCTGGTGCGCTCGGCGCGCGCCGGTTATCTGCCGACGCTTTCCGCCAGCGCCTCGGCGAATCGCTCGCACTCCGGCAGTGGCTCGCTGTCCGGCAGCAGCGGTTCCACCACCGGGGGGCGCAGTGGCGATAATTTTTCGCTGTCGCTCGACGCCGCCTGGGAACTCGACCTATGGGGCCGCGTGCGCCGCACCGTCGAAGCCAACGAAGCCACTGCCAGCGCCAGTGCCGCCGATCTGGCCTCGGCACGGCTGAGCACGCAGGCGCAGCTGGCACAGGATTATTTCCAGTTGCGCGTGCTCGACGAGCAGCGGCGCCTGCTCGACGAGACCGTGGCCGGATACCAGCGCTCGCTGGAGTTGACGCAGAACCAGTATGCGGTCGGCGTCGTCGCCAAGGCCGATGTCGTGCAGGCGCAGACGCAGTTGAAAACCGCGCAGGCGCAGGCCATCGACAGCGGCATCCAGCGCGCGCAACTAGAACACGCCATCGCCGTATTGATCGGCAAACCGCCCGCGGATTTCTCGATCGTGCCGGCACCGCTGCTGGCGATCATCCCGCCGCCATCGCCG
Organism: Stenotrophobium sp.; assembly: GCA_050740035.1. Classification (GTDB taxonomy): domain Bacteria; phylum Pseudomonadota; class Gammaproteobacteria; order Nevskiales; family Nevskiaceae; genus Stenotrophobium. The sequence continues at coordinate 1,289 of JBOICJ010000346.1, forward strand.
CCGGGCGTGCCGTCGAGTCTGCTGCAACGCCGGCCCGACATCGCCGCAGCGGAGCGCCGCATGGCCGCGGCCAACGCCGGGATCGGCGTCGCCGAGACCGCCTATTTCCCCGATCTGACGCTGTCGGCAGACGGCGGTTACCAAAGCTCCAGCTTCGCCGACTGGATCAGCCTGCCTTATCGCTTCTGGTCGGTGGGGCCGAGCCTGGCGATGACGTTGTTCAACGGCGGCGCGCGCAAGGCGCAGACCGATCAGGCGATCGCCGCCTACGATCAGACCGTCGCGAATTACCGGCAGACCGTGCTGACCGCATTTCAGGACGTCGAAGACAACCTCGTGCAACTGCAACTGCTGGCGCAGGAAGCGCAGGTGCAGGATGAAGCGGTCGCCGCGGCGCAGGAGTCGGTCAAGCTGGCCACCAATCAATACAAGGCCGGCGTGGTCAGCTATCTGAATGTCGTCAGCGCTCAGAACGCGGCCTACAGCACCCGCCGCAGTGCGCTCAACGTGCTGGAATCGCGCCTCAGCGCCAGCGTGCTGCTAATCAAGGCGCTGGGCGGCGACTGGGCGACGAACCACGCCGCACAAAAATGAAACGGTGAACCCAGCCATGTTGTCCGGTCTTGCCGCCTGCACCTGGAAAAACCCCACCGCTCAGTCCGGCAGCGTGACCCCGGAGCCGCCCATTTCCTTCGGAAAATCCTTCATCTTCGGCAGCCCATCGCGGATGCTCAGCACCTTCTCGCCGTAGTTGACGTGCAGGGCGGGCTGGAATTTCAGGCCCGGAATGACGGCGGCATAGACATCCACCAGTCCCATCGGCGGATGCTCGGAGAACACATGCCCGCCGCAGGTCTTGCACCATTTGCGCGAACTCCTGGGCGTCTTGTTGTAGGTGCCGATGTTGCCGGCGCCCTTGGTGATTTTCAGCGCCTCCGGCGGCCACAGGCTGAAGGCGTTGACCGGCCATGCGGACCAGTGCCGGCAGGATTCGCAGTGGCAATAGCCCATCGCCACCGGCTGGCCGGCGACGGTGAACTCGACGGCGCCGCAAAAACATTTGCCCTGATAGGTTTCCATCGCATGCTCCCGACTGCAAAAAACGGTTCGATATCCTGCGGCCGGAACCGCCCGGCACCTGCAACCCGGACACACCCGCGCCGGATCAGAAACTCAGCGTGGCGGCCCCGCGCTTGATCGACTCGTGCATCACGCTGGCGCCGGTGACGACGACGCCATCGAGCAGATGTTCCTGCGCATAGCCGCGAGCCTTGATGCAGGGCGTGCAGGCCCAGAGGATTCCGCCCCTGGCAAGAAAATCTCGCAGCATGTCCGCCAGCGGCTCCAGTGGCTTGACCTGCGTCATGCCGGCCGCGCCACGCCGCACCATATCCACGCCGGCGCTGGTGAGGAAAATCGAAACCCCGAGCCCCGCCGTAAGGCCGCCCAACGCGATCACCAGGCCCACCGAGGATAATTCGTGGTCGATGCCGTGAGTGATCACGACGACCAGTTCGCGCGCTTTCTCGTCCACTGTCGTTCTCCGCCGTTGGTTAAGATCACACTAACGGGTTCGCAACAGGCAGACCATGATCAAAAAGCCGCAAGTCTTGTCCGAAACACCGGCGCTGTCGGCAGACGTGCTTTCAGACCTGCTGGGCGGCATGCACCTCGCCGGCGCGGTGATGTTCCGCGCCGAATTTCGCGCACCGTGGTCGGTGTCCACGCCGGGCACCCGGAAGCTGGCGCAGACGCTGCCGTTCCGTACCGAATACATCATCCCGTTTCACGTCATCGCCGCGGGCGGCTGCTGGCTGGAACTGCCCGAGCAGGCGCCGGTGTGGCTGGATCAGGGCGACGCGGTGCTGCTGCCCTACGGCATCAGTCATCGCCTGGGCAGCCGCGACGCCGCGGAGACGGTGCCGCTCGGCCAACTGCTGCCGCCGCGCCCCTGGAGCGACATGCCGGTGGTGCGCCACGGCGGCACCGGCACCGACACCGACACCGGCATCATCTGCGGCTTTGTCCAATGCGATGAATTGCTGATCCACCCGATCCTGCGTCATCTCCCCGTGCTGCTGCATGTCCGCCCGTCGAAGTTGCCGGCGGACAGCTGGCTCGCCAGCACCATCCGTCATACCGCGACCGAAGCCTGTCATCCCACGCCCGGCTCGCGCGGCATGCTGCCGCGGCTGACCGAGCTGATGTTCGTGGAGATCCTGCGCGACCACATACGCGGCCTGTCGGCAGATGAGGTCGGATGGTTCGCCGCCGTCAACGACCCGGTCGCCGGCGCCGCACTCAAGTATCTCCACGCCGCGCCGCTGCAGCCCTGGAGCGTGGAAACGCTGGCACGTCATGTGGGTGTGTCGCGCACGGTGCTGGCCGAGCGCTTCAAGCATTTCCTGGACCAGCCGCCGATGCACTACCTGGCGCGCTGGCGCCTGCAACTGGCGGCGCAGCATCTGAAGGCCAGCGACCTGCCGATCAAGAGCATCGTCGATCGCAGCGGCTATGAATCCGAGGCGGCCTTCAGTCATGCGTTCAAGCGCCATTTCGGCCTGTCCCCCAAGGATTGGCGCCGGCAGCAATCCCCGCCCTGATCGTCGGCAACACGGCGTTGGATCGCGATCGGCGGCAAGCCACACCTGCAAAAATGAAACGGCGAAATCGGACTACACTGCGGCGGTGCCGACACCGGAGGAAACACACATGAAACTGCATGAAATCATGGCCTGTTCGGTTTTACTGTCTGGCCTCGCCGCCTGCAACGCCGCACCGCCGCCGCCCGCGCCCAAGGCAGCGCCGCAAGGCCGCGTCGAGACGCGCGGCATCCGCAACACCGACGCCATCGGCTACAGCGGCAGCGCCATCGCCAACAAGGTCGATGCGGCGCTCGACGCCAACGACGCGCAGAAGCAGAAGATGGACGACGCGCTGGCGAAACAGGAGCAGTGAGTGCTTTGGCGGTCTCTCGCGGCTAGACACCACAACCCGCAGCGCCGGCACTGAGCGCCAGTGCGCCCGCAGTCGCGACCGGGCCGGTATTCACGGTCAGCGTGCGCGTTGCGGCGTCGTAGGTCGAGGCGCTGGCCGCAACGATCTGCCCCCCTATCCTGACCACCGCCGGCGCGGGCACGCCGACGAAACGTAAGGTCCACGAACGCTGCGCCAGCGCGCCGGGAAACTGGCCTTGTCGCGCGCCGATCCGCAGCGTCGCACAGTCCGCGGTCGCCGACAGGCGCAGCGGCGTAAATCCGTAGGCGCCGTCGCGGTAGCCGAAACCCTGGCCTTGGTCCTCGTAGAGATCGAACGCGCCGCTCGCGCCAGTGCCGGGCCATACCGTCAACACCAAATTATCCTGCGGACCGGCCACGCTGGTCGGCAAGTCCGGCTGCGTCGGCAAGATCGCCCCGCTGCGCAGGAACACCGGGTACTGCTCGTAGCTCACGCTGCGCGTCACCGTCTGCGGGCCGCTGAAGATTTCGCCGGTGAAGTAGTCGGTCCACTCGCCCGGTGGAATCCACACCGACACCGTCGCCGGATTGCCGGCGGCCGCCACCGTCGCGATCAGCATGTCCGCGCCGAGCGTGTACTCGGTCGGATGATTGTAGGCCTCGTCGAGTTCCGGCCATTGCAGGTAAAGCGCGCGCGTCATCGGCAAACCGCTGTCGTAAGCCTGTCGCGACAGCGCGTAGAGAAACGGCACGAGTCGTTCGCGCAGGCGCAGGAATTCGCTCGCCGCGGTTTCCGCCGCGCCCGGATAGTCCCAGGGCAGGCGGTCGCCATGACTCGAGTGCAGGCGATCGAGCGGCTGGAACGTGCCGAACTGCACCCAGCGCACATAGAAATCGTCCGGCAGATGCGCGGTGTGGCCGAGCGTGCCGTTGCAGCCGGTGAGCGCCTGCGGCGGGCCGAGGAAGCTGCCGATGTCGTGGGTCACATAGGGCAGGCCGATGTTGCCTTCGCTGGCGGTGAACTGCGCCTCGAAGGCCAGCATCTGCCAGGTCGCGCAGGTGTCGCCGGTGAAGTGGATGGTGTAGCGATGCTCGGCAAACGCACCGGCGCCGTTGTTGCCGATGCCGGCGTCACCCAGCTGGAACGAGGCGCCGATGCGCGAAAACGCCGGCCAGCGTCGGCCGCGTCGTGCGTTGTCCTGCGCATAGCGCGAATTGATCCAGGTGTCGGCGGTGAGCCCGGCCGCGGTCGCCGATGAACCGTCGCAGCACCAGTCGAGCCACCAGAAATCGATGCCCTGAGCTTCCATCGGCGCATGCAGCGCGAAGTAAGCGTCGAGCTGCTTGGACTGGGTCCAGTCGAACACATGGCACTGCCCCAGCGGATCGGCCTGATACAGAAAACAGGACGGGACCGTGCTGTCGGTCGCCAGTCCTCCGCTTTGCGTCTGAACCTGCGCGAACGCCGGATCGGTACTGTCGATGGATGGATGCACGTTGAGCGCCAGCGCCAAGCCCTGGCCGTGCGCCCAAGCGATGAATCCGGCCGGATCGGGAAACAGCGCGCGGTTCCAGTCCCAGCCATTCCACGAGCAGGGAGCGCCCGGCTGCGCGCCGGCGATGACGCTGAACGCGGCGCAGCCGGCGGCGTTGTGCACCACCTTCCAGTCGGTGTCGATCGACAGCGTGTCCAGCGGGATCTGATGCGCGTGGAATTGTGCGACGAGCTCGCGCAGATCGGCATCGCTGTAGGCCCAGTAGCGCGAGAACCAGACGCCAAAAGCCTTGCGCGGCAGCAGCGGTGCCGGGCCGGTCAGCGCACGCAGATCGGCAAGACCCTGCGCATAATCGTGTCCGTAACCAAACAGATAGCCGTCTTGATAACTGCCGCTGTGCGCAGGGCGCGGTGTGTAGCTGGACGCATCGACCGGCATCAAGACCGTCTGCGTATCGTTGAGCAGGAACCAGCCCTGACGCGACAGCAGGCCGTTGTGCAGCGGCTGTGGACCCTGTTCATTGTCGAGCGCACGGCGCCAGCCGCCGAGATTGCCGGGGTTGGAATCCACGGTCCAATCCGGCTGGCCGGTCATCGTACCGGCGCCGGTATTGACGGTGACGTTGAGGTTCTGCGGCGTGAACGCGCCGGAATCCTGGCGATAGCGCAGCGTCATCGCCGCGGTGCGGATCACGCGCATGCCATCCTCGACGGTCGAGGTATACGTCGCTGCCGGGAAGCTGCGATTGACCACGGTCTGCGTGGTGCCGTCCTCGAAACGATCGTCGTCGTCGTACTCGACGCGGATCAGCGTCGGCGTCAACACGGTGAAACGTGCGTGGCCGTCGCGCACGGTTGCAGTGTCGCTCGCCGCGGCTGGCGACAACGGCGCTTTGGACTGCGCGCATGCCGTCAGCACAATGCCTGCCAACAAGCACAGCAAAAATCTGAACGAGGCCTTCATTTCTCCCCCTGCGCGCTTGTGCGCTCTGTCGAGCGGGCTCGGAACTCAATGACGCCGGTTCCGTTATGCGCAGGATTGTAGCAATCTCAAACCAGTCGGACGCCGAACAGCGCCTTGGACTTGCGCCAGATACAGCCAACAGTGAGCAGCGTCATGCCGCCGCCGTACAGCACCGACGGGATCGTGCCCATCAGCCGCGCGGCGGAGCCGGATTCAAACGCACCGAGTTCATTCGAGGAACTGATGAAGATGCTGTTGACCGCGACCACGCGTCCGCGCAGATGATCCGGCGGCATCACCTGCAGGATGGTCTGGCGGATCACCACGCTGATGCTATCGAAGGCGCCAGTCAGGAACAGTGCGCCGGCCGACAGCCAGAGATTTTTCGACGCCGCGAACACCAGTGTCGCCAGGCCGAAGCCCAGCACCGCCAGCAGCAGGTTGCGCCAGGCATTTTGCAGCGGCGGCCACCAGGTGCAGACCATCACCGTGAGCATCGCGCCGACGGCGGGCGCCGAGCGCATGATGCCGAGGCCCTCGGCGCCGACGTGCAGGATGTCCTGCGCGAACACCGGCAGGATCGCGACCACACCGCCGAACAGCACCGAGAACATGTCGAGCGAAATGGCGTAGAGAATGATGCGGGTACGCATTACGTAGTCGAGCCCGACGCGCAGGCTTTTCCAGAGCCCTTCATCGTGTTCCGGCTGCGGCAGCACGGCGCGATGTTTGATGCCCATGAGCATCAGCTGGCTGCCGCAGAGCATCACGATCACGACTAGCAGCGTGCCCGGCAGGCCGATGCCGGCATAGAGGAACCCGGCGGCGGCGGGGCCGACGATGGCGCCGGCCTGCCAGAACGTGCTGCTCCAGGTCGATGAATTGCCGTAGTGCTGGCGCGGCACCAGAAACGGCTTGAGCGAGGACGAGGCCGGCGAATAGATGCCGCGGGCAAATCCGAGCATGGCGATGACGCCGTAGATGATTGCCAGCAGCTGATTTTGCGACAGCTGCGCGCGCGTCGTCGGCAGCATCGCCCACAGCAGCACGCCGGAGCCGCACATGATCACCAGCAGCGCCCACTGCATCAGGCTGCGTTTGTCGTGACGGTCGGCCAGATGTCCGCCGAACAGCGCCAGCGAAATGAACGGCACGGCCTCGAACAGACCGATCAGGCCCAGCGTCAGCGGGTCATGCGTGATGCGATACAGCTCGTAACCCAGCACCACTTCCTGCATCAGCAGCGCCGCCGAAGTCAGGAAGGTGCCGCAGATCAGGTGCACGAATTCCGGGTAGCGCAGTGCCGCGTAGGGATCGTGCTTGGCGTTCAAATAAGGCTCTTGATCGTGAAAAAGGCTGGCCCGCTCTGACCGTCTGCCGTAGAATTAATGTTATATATTATTATATAATATATAACAAAATTTTTACGCTCCAATACCATAGCGGGTGACGCATTTTTGCTTATCTTTGCTCGCGGGTATCGCTGAAACGCACTTCCGGATGACGCTCCTGCGTCATCGAAAGATTGACGCTGCTCGATGCCAGGTACACCAGCGTGCCGTAGTGATCTTTCGCCAGACGCAACTCGTTCTTGTCGATGAACTCGCGCAATTTTTTGGCGTCGTCGCAGTGCACCCAGCGGGCGTTATGCACCTGCACCGGCTCGAACACGCAATCGACGTTGTACTCGTCCTTGAGCCGGTACTGCACGACCTCGAACTGCAGCACGCCGACGGCGCCGAGAATGATGTCGTTGTTGGTCAGCGGGCGATACACCTG
>JBOICJ010000347.1:0-11787 GCA_050740035.1 Stenotrophobium sp.
GCGCGCGCTCCTGCGACTCGGCGTGCATGCGCTCCTCGCGGCGGCGCAGGAAATTTTCGTAATCTCCGGGCCAACTGGTCAGCCAGCCACGATCCAGTTCCAGAATGCGCGTCGCGAGGTTGCGCAGGAACGCGCGGTCATGCGTGACGAACAAAATCGCGCCGCCCCAGCCCTTAAAGAATTCTTCCAGCCAGGTGATGCTGGCAATATCGAGATGGTTGGTCGGCTCATCCAGCATCAGCAGATCGGGCTGCGACACCAGCGCCTGCGCCAGCAGCACGCGGCGCTTGAGTCCGCCGGACAAGCTGCTGAACAGTTCATCGCCCGGCAGGTCGAGGCGCGTCACCGTCTCCTGCACGCGGCTCTCGAGGCTCCAGCCGTCCTGCGCCTCCATCTGCTCGTGCAGACGGCCCATCTTCTTCATGTCCGGATCGGGCTGTTCCAGCAGATGGTGATACTCGGCCACCAGCCTGCCGGTTGCGCCCAATCCCAGCGCGACGACGTCGTAAACCGTGCCGGTGATCGTCGATGGCACCTCCTGCACCAACGTCGCCACTTTCAGATTCTGCGTGCGCACGATCTCGCCATCGTCCGGCTTCTGCTCGCCGGCAATCAGTTTGAGCAGGGTGGATTTGCCCATGCCGTTGCGGCCGATCAGGCAAACCCGCTCGCCGCGGTCGATGGTGAACCCGGCCTTGTCGAGCAGCACGGTCGTACCGAGACGCAGGCTCACGTCACGCAAGGTCAAAAGCATAGAGGCACTATTTTAGAGAGTGGCAACGTAGCGCATGAAGGCGCGTCGAAAATGCCGCCGGTCGATGGAAGCTGGCGCCGTCTGACGCCACGGAATCGATAGTATAGCTGCCAACGCGAGCAGCCGGCATCAGAGCAGTACTTGGTCGCATTCATCACCCAAATTTTAACCGGCGCGGCTGAGTGATATTCGGCTCATGGGCAACCCGTGGGTGCTGCCGCTGCCGATTCCGACCGCTGGGCTCGCCGCATTGTCCCACCAGTTATTCTGTACGCCAGTTCTGGGATGCAATTGCCTCGGGGCCGACGCCCCCGCTTACCACTCCTTGCGCTGCGGCAGCAGCCCGTGCAATTCCGCCTGCGTCAGGTCGCGCCACTGGCCGACCAGCAAGGTGCCGAGCGTTACATTGATGATGCGCACGCGCTGCAGGCGCCGCACGGTGTAGCCGAAGGCCGCGCACATGCGGCGGATCTGGCGGTTCAGCCCTTGCGTGAGGATGATGCGGAAGCTGTTTTTGCCAGTGCGGCTGAGCTTGCAGGGTTGGGTCACGGCGCCCAGTTCCGGCAGGCTCACGCCCGCGGCCATGCGCGTCAGAAAATCGTCCGTGACCGCGCCATCCACGGTGACCAGATATTCCTTCTCGTGGTTGTTTTCGGCGCGCAGGATTTCGTTGACGATGTCGCCGTTGCTGGTCAGCAGGATCAGTCCATCCGAATCCTTGTCGAGCCGCCCAATCGGGAAAATCCGTTCGCGGTGAGCGACGAAATCGACGATGTTGTCCTTCACCTGCCGTTCGGTGGTGCAGGTGATGCCGACCGGCTTGTTGAGCATGATGTAGACGCGCTGTTTTTTCTGCGCGGTGCTGACGAGGCGGCCGTTGAGCTTGACCTCGTCACCATCATTGACCTGCGTGCCGAGCTGGGCGCGCGCACCGTTGATGGTGACGCGGCCCTGCTCGATGAATGCGTCCGCCTCGCGGCGCGAGCAGACCCCAGTTTCGCTGATGAACTTGTTGAGCCGCATCGCTCGCGCGGTCTCAGGCCTGGCCGAGAAAATCCATCTTGCCCAGCTCGACGCCGTTGTGGCGCAGGATGTCGTAGGCGGTGGCGATGTGGAAATACAGGTTGGGCACGACGAAGCCTTGCAGGTACGGCAGCCCCTGGAACGTCATCTCACCGTTACGCATTTTCAGCGTCACGGACTTTTGCTCGGTGCCGTCGATCTGCTCGGGCTTGAAGGTCTTGATGAAGTCGATGGTCTTGTGCACGCGCGCATCGAGTTCGGCGAACGTGGCTTCGGTGTCTTCAAATTTGGGCGGCTCGATGCCGGCCAGCCGCGCGACGCAGCCCTTGGTGGTGTCGGTGGCGATCTGCACCTGCCGCGTCAGCGGAAACATGTCGGGGTACAGGCGGCTGTTGAGCAGCACCGCCGGCTCGATCTTGCGCGCTTCGGCGTACGCGGCGCCCTTGGCGAGGATGTGGGTGAGATTGCCCAGCGCACGGATGAATACCGGCGCCGAGGCCTGATACATGGAAATCATCGGGGAAGCAGTCATGGCCATACTCCGTTAATGCGGATGCCCGCACGGCAGCGGCGACTCTACCCGAATTGCCCGGTGCAGACGTAGCCGGCGACTCAGTTCCGAGCCTTGTTCCGTGCCTTATCGAGTGCAGCGCAGACCTGTTCAGCGCCATCCAGCAGACGCGGCGTCGAGCGCGTCAGCAGGTCGTCATCGACGGCGTAGAGATTGTGATTTTTCTCGGCGGTGGCCTGGCTGACCGAGCGCCAGTATTCGCGCACGGCGCGGTCATCGTCCTTGCGCCCGAAAATCACCACGTCGGGATTGGCGGCGATGACCGACTCCTTGTTCACCGGCGCCGCGATCTGCGGCAGGTCGGCGAAGACATTGATGCCGCCGCATAACGTGATGACATCGCTGATGGTACTGCGGCGGCTGACGGTGAATGCCGGCGAAGCCTCGACCTGATACATCACCCGCAACTTTTCCGCGTTGCGATAACGATCACGCAGCGCCTGCAAGTGCCGGCGGTAATCGGCGGCCGCCTTGTCGGCGACCGGCGCCGTATCGAGCAGTGCGCCCAACTGCTCCAACGCATCGGCCACGCCATCCAACCCCCGCACCGGGATTGGCACCACGTGCAGCCCCAGACCGCGCAGCCGCGCGACGGTTTGCGGCGAAGTACCGCCGGGCCAGCTGAGCACGAGGCCGGGATTGAGCGCGACGATCTGCTCCAGATTCAGCGCGTAGGCGTCGCCGACATGTGGCAACTTCACCAGCCGCGCAGGAAAGTCGCTGTAACTGACCACGCCCACCAGTTGCGTGCAGGCGCCGGCGGCGCAGACCAGCTCGGCCAGGTTCGGCGCCAGCGTCACCACGCGCTGGGCCGCCTGCGCGACGCCGCAGAACAGCAGCGCCGCGAGAATGATCGTGCGGATCATCACTGCATCAGCAGCCCGGTGGCGAAGATGGCGAACCCGGCCAGCAGAATCAGCAGCGCGCGCAGTTGCATGCGCAGGACTTCGTGCAGGGTATCGTCCAGCGTCGATGGCACCACCTCGCCACTGTCGGCCAGTTCCATGCCCAGCGATGCAGCCGGCACTTCCGCCAGCACCGCCCAGGTGCGGGTACGCCAGGGATGATCGTGACGCTGCGCCAGCGCGCGCCAGGCCTTGACCGCGTCGTCGAAACTGCCGGCCAGCCCATAGAGCACGGCGGTGATGCGCGCCGGAATCCACGCCAGCAGGTCGAGCAGGGTTTCGGCGACGCGCAGCGCCTGACTATCGGGTTCGGACTCGTGCAGGATGCGCGGCATGCGGCTGGCAAAGCGGTACAGCACCGCGCCGGCCGGCCCCAGCACGAAGAACCACAGCAGCACCCCGAACAGGCGTTCGTGCGACTGGATGAACAGCGCGCCGATCAGCGTGCGCTGCGTGGGGTCGGCGTGCGGTCCGGCCTGCAGCGCACGCGCCAGCATGGCTTGCGCCTGCCGGTCGCCGGAAGCTTGCGCGACCAGCAGCGCATGCACGTCCTCGGACAGATCGCGCGGCCCCAGACACAGCAGCAGGATGCCCGCGGACCACAGCAGGTCGATGATCGGGCTGACGATCATGCCGTGCAATTCCGCCATCAGCAGCAGCGGCAGCGCAACGATCACGATCGGCGCCAGCCACGAACGCCACAGGCGTTCCAACGGCAACACGGCCATCAGCGCACGCACATAGCCGAGAATCAGCGTCGGGCGCTGCCAGAAGAGGGCGTGACTGAGCACGCGCTCCAGTATCAATGCCAGCAATATTCCGATAAAACTCATGACCCTGATTCCCCTGCCAGTTGCCGCCGGTAGCGCCGCCAGTCGAAATACGGTCCCGGGTCGGTCTTGCGCCCCGGAGCGATGTCGCAGTGTCCGACGATGCGTGCCGGCGTGATCTTCGGATACCTCGCCAGCAATGCCCGGCTGACACTCAGCAGGCGCCGGTATTGTGCCTGCGTGAACGGCTTGCTGTCGCAACCTTCAAGCTCGATGCCGATGGAGAAATCATTGCAGCGTTCGCGACCCTCGTAACTGGACTTGCCGGCGTGCCAGGCGCGCCGGTCGAATGGCACGTACTGCGTAATGCGGCCGTCGCGAAAAACGCAGCAATGCGCCGAGACTTTGAGTTCGCGCAGGGTTTCAAAATAAGGATGGGCAGAATAATCGAGCCGGTTGAGAAACAAATCGTCAATCCACGGCCCGCCAAACTGGTCCGGCGGCAGGCTGATGGCGTGAATCACCAGCAGGCTGATATCGGCCGGGTCTGGACGGGCATCGCAGTTGGCCGAGATCTGCTGGCGTGCAGTCCGCAGGCGCTGCGTCCCCGGGTCGATCGCCGGGCGGCGTACATCCTGGTTTGAATCTGGCATCTGAATGGTCATCGCGTTGCCTATTCTCGCCGAACCACGGGCGGTGTCGTTAACGGCGGCGGCTCGCCACGGACGGCCTCTTGCAGGCGAAAAAAAACCGCGACGCCGGAGGCCGCGGTTTTTGTAGATGCAGAATTCCCGCCTCAGTCCATCTGACCCAGGGGCCGGGTGAAGGTGAACGCCGCCGGCTCTTCCACCAGCTTTTTCGCTTCTTCGCTCGGCGCATGACCTGCGATCAGCGACAGCGGCGCGGCCACGATGAACAGGCCGGTGCTGACGACGGTGGCCACCAGGCTCACCGGCCTGACCAGCAACAGGTCGAACGCCATCGCCGTGGCCGAAGGGCCGTCGTCGAAGCCATCCTGATTGGACTGGGCCTGTGCGGGCAAGGCAGTCAGGCTTAAACTGGCGACCAACAAAAGGGTGGATAATTTCATAACATGCCTTGCAAAAGTTTCCTATGCGTGTCAGAAGCTTAGCAGGCTATTTGAAGCTGTCAATCAAGACCCGGAGACGACACCCCATGCGCACCGTTTATGTCGCCGCCGATCCCTTCGAAGCGGAAATCCTCAAAGCGTATCTGGCCGAGCATCGCATCGCCGTGACGGTCTTTGGCAGCTACGCCTGGAGCGGCCGTGGCGATCTGCCCGTGGATATTTATCCGCGCCTGCAACTACAGGACGAACGCGACCACGACCGTGCGCGGCAACTACTGGAGCAGTACGAACAGCGCGCACATGAGCATTCGATTTGGCGGTGCAGCTGCGGGGAACCTTGTCCACTCCATTTCGAGTCATGCTGGAACTGCGGCAAGGATCGCCCGCAATGATCCACGTCGCCCTCTACCAGCCGGAAATCCCGCCGAATACCGGCAACATCATCCGTCTATGCGCCAACACCGGTGCGGCGCTGCACCTGATCCGCCCGCTGGGGTTCCGTATGGACGACCGCGACCTCAAGCGCGCGGGGCTGGACTATCACGAGTACGCCGAGGTTCGTCAGCACGACAGTCTCGAACAGTTGCTCGCGGCACTGCCGGATTTCCGCCTGCTCGCCTTCAGCACCAAGGGACAGACGCGCCACGACCGAATGAACTACACGGACCGGGACATCTTGCTGTTCGGCCCCGAGAGCCGCGGCCTGCCTGCCGAAGTGCTCGACAGCCTGCCGCCCGCGCAACGCCTGCGGATCCCGATGCGCAGCGGCAGTCGCAGTATCAATCTTTCCAATGCCGTCGCGGTCGCCGTGTACGAAGCGTGGCGGCAAGCCGATTTTGCGCAGGGAAATCCCGAGTAAGTCTCAGCTGGCTGGCGGACGGAGCGCAATCGCCACAGCGCGAGGCCTCCGCCCAGTCACTCGGCGCGCGAGGGCCGCGTTGCCAGCGCCTGCACCGCCTGCACCGGCGTGATCTCGCCGGCCAGCACGCGGCTGACCGCTTCGGTGATCGGCATCTCGACGCCGAGCCGCTGCGCCAGCCGCCGCACTTCCGGCGCTGCCTTCACGCCTTCAACGACCTGTTTGATCTCGGCGATGGCCTCGGCGACGCTCTTGCCCTGCGCCAGCAGCAGGCCCATGCGCCGGTTGCGCGACTGGTTGTCGGTGCAGGTCAGCACCAGGTCGCCCATGCCGGACAATCCCATCAGCGTTTCCGCGTGGGCGCCGAGCGCTTCGCCGAGACGCATGATCTCGGCCAGCCCGCGCGTCAGCATCATGGCGCGGGTGTTGGCACCGAGGCTGAGGCCATCGGCGATGCCGACGCCGATGGCCATGACGTTCTTGGCCGCGCCGCCGATCTCCACGCCCGGCAAATCGGTCGCGGTATAGGCGCGGAAACCATCGCCGTGCAGCCGCGCGGCGATTTTTTCGGCAAACTCGATATCGTGCGAGGCGATGGTCACCGCGGTCGGCAGGCCGATGCCGAGTTCCTTGGCAAAGGTCGGGCCGGAAATCACCGCCAGCGGATGCGCGTCGCCGACCACATCCAGAATCACTTCGTGCACCAGCTTGCCACTGCCCGGCTCCAGACCCTTGCAAGCGCAGGCAATGCCCTGTCCGGGTTTCAGCCACGGTCGCAGCGTGGTCAGCATTTCGCGCAGGCTGTGACTGGGCGTCGAGATCAGCAGATCCTCGGCCTGCGCGACTGTCGCCTGCAAATCGGAAACCGCCGTCAGCTTGACCGGGAACTGGCAGCCGGGCAGGTATTGCCGGTTCTCGCGAGCGTCCTGCATCTCGTGGATTTTTTCGGCATTGCGGCCCCACAGCAGCGTGCTGGAGCCGCGCCGCGCAAGATGGATCGCCAGCGCCGTGCCGAACGAGCCGGCGCCCAGCACCGCAATGGTGGGGCCGGCCGGTTTTTCCGGATCAGTTGAGCCGGGTGTCGGTTGCGGCATGGCCGTCGACCTTGCCCGCCTGTTGGGCGCGGGCGCTTTTCTGGTGTTCTGCGTACAACGCATCGAAATTGATCGGTTGCAGCAGCAGTTGCGGAAAGCCGCCATGCTGCACCAGCGAGGCCACGGTTTCGCGGGCGAACGGGAACAGCAGATTCGGGCAATACGCGCCCAGCACCGGCCCCAGCTCGGCGTCGTTGGCAAAGCCGCTCAGCGTGAAAACGCCGGCCTGCTGCACTTCGGCGAGGAAGGCGACATCGGCGTCAAGCTTGGCGGTCACCGTCACCGACAGCAGTACCTGCCAGTTGGACTCGCCGAGGTTCTTGACCTCGGTGTTGACCTGCACGTCCAGCTGCGGCTGCCAGCTGCGGGTGAAAATCTGCGGCGCCAGCGGCACTTCCAGCGAAGCGTCCTTGAGGTAGATTTTTTGCAGCAACGCCTGGCGCTGCACGGGTTTGTCGTCGGAGTCGGCCATGCGTGTCGTGATGGTGGATTCAGGAATTGAGCAGGGGGTCGAGCGTGCCGGCATGCTCCATCGCGGCCAGCTCGTCATAGCCGCCGACATGGGTCTCACCGACGAAAATCTGCGGCACGGTGCGCCGCCCGGTGATGCGCATCATCTCGGCGCGCTGCTCGCTGCCGGTATCGACGCGCACTTCTTCGATCGCAACACCCTTCTTCTGCAACAGGCGCTTGGCCATGACGCAGTACGGGCACATGCCCGTGGTGTACATCCGAACCGGTTTCATTCGATTGCTCCCGCGTTTACCGGGTGGTGACCGGCAGGTTGTTCGCAGTCCAGTCGCTGATGCCGCCGCGCAGCGGATAAACCTCGGCGAATCCGTGCTTGCGCAGCTTGTCGGCGGCGACCGCACTGTTCGTGCCGATGCCGCAATACACCAGCACCGGCCGGGTCTTGTTGCTGCCGAGCACGCCGGTGTCGCTGTCGATGCGCGCCAGCGGCAGGCTGACCGCATTGAGCAGATGTCCGCGCTTGTAGTCGGCGGACGTGCGCAGATCGACGATCAACGGCTCGCGGTCGTTGATCAGGCGCACGGCCTCCTGCGTACTCAGGCGCTTGCCGCCGGTCAGGCTGCCGTGAACTTCGTTGGCGATCAGCAGGACCAGCACGCCGCTCAGCGCGGCAAACAGGATGATGTGGTGGGTAACGAATTGAAGATAAGGTTCCATCGCATTTCTTGTTCAAAACTCCTTTACCATTATCGCATGATCCGCACGCTGCTATTGCTCGCCGTCGTCGTTTTCGGTTGTTCGGTCGCCTGCGCGGCGGACGACGCCAGCGTCAGCGATCACCAGAAACAGCTGCAGCAGGTGCAGGGCCGCATCCAGGCCCTGAGCCAGCAGCTGCAAAACGAGCGCGGCAAACAGGATGCGCTGCGCCAGCAGTTGCAGGACAGCGAGCAGGAAATCGCGCGGTCCACCACCCGCTTGCGCCACTACAACCGCCAGATTGCGGCCCTGCAGCGGAAAATCAACGCCACGCACGACGAACGGCGGCAGACGATGGTCAAGCTCAACGCGCAGAAACAGGCGCTGGCGCAACAGGTGCGTGCGGCCTACATGATCGGACAAGGCGGTCAGCTGCGCCTGCTGCTGAATCAGGAAAACACGCAGAAGCTCGACCGCATCTCGACCTATTACGACTATCTCGGCCGCGCGCGCCTCCAATACATCAACGACATTCACGCCTCGCTCGATCACCTCACGGCGCTGCGCGACAAGCTGTCCGAGCAGCACGACCAGTTGCAGTCGCTCAAGGACCAACAGCAGCAAACTGTGGCGGCGCTGCAAAAAACGCGCGGCCAGCGGCAGCAGATGGTCAAGGAAATCGACAGCCGCGTCGCCAGCAACGTAGACGAACTCAAGCAGTTGCAGGCCAGCGAGCAACAGCTCAAGCAACTGCTGCAATCGCTGCGCGACGCGCTGCAGGACATGCCGGTCGATGCCAGCCACGACAAGCGCCCGTTCCCCAAGCTGCGCGGCGAACTGCCGTGGCCGGTGCGTGGCCGCCTGCTGGCCAGCTACGGCGAAACCAAGGCCAGTGGCCACCTGAGTTGGAACGGTATCTGGATCGCCGCCCGCGAAGGCGCCGATGTGCACGCCGTCGCCAAGGGCCGTGTGGCCTACGTCGGCTGGCTGCAACGCTACGGCCTGATCATCATCCTGCAACATGAAGACGGCTACTACACGCTCTACGGACACAACAACGCGGTGCTGAAAACCGCCGGCGAATCGGTGCAGGCCGGTGAGACCATCGCCGAGGCCGGCGCCACCGGCGGCTACGAGCAGGACGGCGTTTATTTTGAACTGCGCAAGGGCACCGACCCGGTGGATCCGCTCAAGTGGCTGCGAAAATAAGCCACCCGCTATCGTCTGCAAGAGCGCGAATATTGTTATAATATATAATATACTATATAATAAATATTATAAATAATAAAAACGCTGCTGCTCCCGTGCGGCATAGCGGGTGGCACTGCGCAAATCTCCACCCTTGAACGCACGGCGAGTGCGATGGTCTATGTGCTATCTTTCCGCCCTCTTTTCCCGAATACATCCCACGCTCTCCAACATGTCCATGCTCTCGCGCACCACTCTTGCCCTGGCCGCGGGCGTCATCATTGGCGCCTCCATCACCCTCTCGCACGGCGTGTTTGCCGACAAGGACAAGGCGGCTGACGACCTGCCGGTCAAGGATCTGCAGACGTATGTCGAAGTGCTCAACCGCGTCAAGAGCGATTACGTCGAGCCGGTTTCGGATCAGAAGCTGATCGAGAACTCGCTGCGCGGCATGATCTCCGGTCTCGATCCGCACTCCGACTACATGGACAAGGACGAGCTGAAAGACCTCAACATCGTCACCACCGGCAAGTTCGGCGGCCTCGGCATCGAAGTGCAGATGCAGAACGGTCTGGTGCGCGTGGTCTCGCCGATCGACGACACGCCTGCGGCCAAGGCCGGCATCAAGCCGGGCGATCTCATCATCAAGATCGACGACACCGCGGTGAATGGCCTCAGCCTCAGCGACGCCGTCGACAAGATGCGCGGCGAACCCGGCAGCAAGATCACGCTGACCATCGCGCGCCAGGGCATGGACAAGCCGCTGGTGGTCGAACTGACCCGCGCCATCATCAAGGTCGCCAGCGTCAAGGGCCACATGCTCGACAACGGGCTCGGCTACATCCGCATCAGCAGCTTCACCACCGAGACCGGCGACGCCCTGGACAAGGAACTGCTCAAGCTGAAGAAGGAAGCCGGCGGCCAGCTCAAGGGCCTGGTGCTGGATCTGCGCAACAACCCCGGCGGCGTGCTTGATGCCGCGGTCAGGGTCAGCGACGACTTCATCAACAAGGGCACCATCGTCAGCATCAAGGGCCGCGACCCCGGCTCCAACCACGATTTCGACGCGACGCCGGGCGACATGCTCGACGGCCGCCCGATCGTGGTGATGGTCAACGGCGGCTCGGCCTCGGCCGCGGAGATCGTCTCCGGCGCGCTGCAGGACACGCATCGCGCGGTGCTGGTCGGCACGCGCACTTTCGGCAAGGGCTCGGTGCAGACCATCATGCCGCTGTCCAACGGCGGCGCGATCAAGATCACCACGGCGCGTTACTACACGCCGTCGGGCCGCTCGATCCAGGCCGAAGGCATCGAGCCGGACATCATTCTGCAACCGCTCAAGGTAAGCAAGGACAGCGCCAGCACCGACGGCTTCCAGATGATCAAGGAATCCGAACTCCAGGGCAGCCTGCAAAACAACACCAAGGCCGCGACCAAGGCGGCGGCTGATGCGCAGGCACGCGAGAAGCAGGCCAAGGACGACCAGAAGCTGGCCGAAAGCGACTACGAACTCTACGAAGCGCAGAACCTGCTCAAGGGTCTGGTCATCGCCCACGGCAACTGATCGTCGCCACCATCAAAAGGCCCGGTTCGCACCGGGCCTTTTTTGTTCCAGCCTGACTTTATTTATCGCGCAAGACGCGCAGCCACATCAGCACCCCGGCCAGGCCGAAACCCCACGACCACAGCGGGATTCCCGCGGCGATCACCGGGCGATAACCGTCGAGTCCGAAAATCAGCGCCGCACAAATCAGGCAGACGCCCCCGGCGATCACGCGCAGGCTGCGGCGGTTGGCGCGGCGCACTTCGTCGCGCAGTTCCTGCATCATGCGGCGATTGCCGCCGCCGAGACCAAAACCTTCGCCGCGTTCGAGTTGCTTGAGCGCGCGGTGCGCCAGTTCCGGCAGCGTCTCGGTCAGCGCCGGGATCTGCGCACGCATGCGTTCCAGCGTCGCCGCCGGCCCGAGGCGCGCGCGCATCCACTGCTCCATGATCGGCTTGGCGGTCTTCCACAGGTCCAGTTCGTCGTAGAGCTGACGGCCGAGGCCTTCGATGTTGAGCAGGGTTTTCTGCAACAGCACCAGCTGCGGTTGCACCTGGTAATTGAAGCGCCGCGCGACCTGAAACAGCCGCAGCAGGAAAAACCCGAAGGAGATGTCCTTCAGCGGCCGCTGGAAAATCGGCTCGCAGATGGTGCGGATCGCCGCCTCGAATTCCTCGACGCGCGTGCCCGCCGGCACCCACTCGCTTTCGACGTGCAGCTCGGCGACGCGGCGGTAGTCGCGGTTGAAGAACGCCAGGAAATTCTCGGCGAGATAGCGCTGGTCCGAAGGCGTGAGCACGCCGACGATGCCGAAATCCACCGC
>JBOICJ010000348.1:0-3120 GCA_050740035.1 Stenotrophobium sp.
AACTGCCCGATGTCGTATGCGCTGGATTTTGTCGGCGACAAGTGGACGCTGCTGGTGCTGCGCGACCTGATCATGTCGCGCAAGCAGTACTTTCAGGATTTCCTCGAATCCGACGAGAAGATCGCGTCAAACATCCTGGCCAGTCGGCTGAAGCAGCTGGAAGCCGCGGGCATGATCACTCGCGCCAACGATCCAGCGCATGGGCGGCGGGTGATCTACGCCCCCACCGCCAAGGCGCTGGACCTTCTGCCCGCGATGCTGGAACTGGTGCGCTGGAGCGCCGCGCACGACGCTAAGACCGGCGTGCCGTCGGCCTTCGTCCGCCGCATTGCGGACCAGCGCGAAGCATTGGTGAACGAAATCCGCTCGCAGCACAGGATCGGGCAATCAAAGGAGCCGGGCTCGAATAATTGCTCGCGCCTAGAATAAAGTACGGCAGGAACCCCCGATAATTCTGAGCGTTTTAGCAGCCACCCGCTCCAGCGTATTCCGGTTCATCATTTGTGATTAAATATTAATTAATAATTAAATTAGTATATATTTTTAAACAATCTCTCCAGGGAAAAGGCCGATAGCGGGTGGCGTTTCTAACGCGGGTTTGAGCGCGTCGACGACACCGTTTCCCTTCGCACGAGGATGTCGAACACCGGCGAGTGCCGGCGCATCGCCCACCGCGACAACGCATGGCCTGTGCCCATGCGTGCGGCGGTCGGTTATCCTCCCCCGCAATTACTTGCTGGCTCCGCATGAACACCACCGCCCCACCTCGCACGCTGGACGATCTGCCGTATCCGCCCGGCCTGCCGTTTTTCGGCAACGCGCTGGCGATGCAGCCGCGCCACTTCCATCTCAAGATCGAACAGTGGGCGCAGGAGCAGGGCCGGTTGTTCACGCTCAAGCTGGGTCCGCAGCGCTGGCTGGCGGTGAACGACGCGACGCTGGCACAGCAGATCCTGCGCGACCGGCCGGACGGCTTCCGCCGCGTCAGCAATCTCGAACCTATCGCGCAGGAACTGGGACTCAACGGCCTGTTCTCCTCTGAAGGAGACTACTGGCGCGAACAGCGACGCATCTGGATGGCCTCGCTCAACGCCACGCAGATGCGCCGCTTCCACGATCAGCTGATGGAGATCACCGGCAAGCTGCTGCAACGCTGGCGCAAGACGGCGGACCGCGGCGAGGCGGTGGACGTAGCGCACGACCTGATGCGCTATACGGTGGACGTGACGATGCGCTTTGCGCTCGGCCACGAGTCGGACACGCTGGAGCGCGACGACGACGTGATCCAGCGCCATCTGGACAAGATTTTTCCGGCGGTGAACGATCGCCTGACCGCGCTGTTTCCGTACTGGCGCTATTTCAAACTGCCGCGCGACCGCGCGCTGGATCGCGCGCTGGCGGCGCTGCAAGTCGAGGTCAGCAAGCTGGTAGCGCAAGCCCGGCAGTGCCTGCGCGAGCAGCCGGCGCTGCACGAGGCGCCAACCTGCTTCCTCGAAGCGCTGCTCGCCGCGCAGCAGAAGGACGGCTCCAACATCAGCGACGAGACCGTCAGCGCCAACGTGCTGACCGCGCTGCTGGCCGGCGAGGACACCACCGCCAATTCGCTGGCCTGGATGATCCACCACTGCTGCGAACGGCCGGATTTCTACGCCGCGATGCAGGCGGAGGCGCAGGCGTTTCTCGGCGATGCCGAGGTTCCACGCGCGGACCGCTTCCCGCACCTGTTGCCGCAGACCGACGCCGCAATCAACGAGACCCTGCGCCTGAAACCGGTGGCACCGTTCTTCTTCCTCGAAGCACTGCGCGACGCGAATCTGGATGGGCTGCACATTCCGAAGGGCACGCGGCTGATGCTGCTGCTGCGCACCGCCGTCGGCAGCGCGCCGAGCAGCATGCCAACGCCGCGCTTCGATCCGCAACCCGATGACCCCGCCAAGGCCGAAGCCGGACCGGGCCGCGCGCCGACCCTGCCATTCGGCTACGGGCCGCGCATGTGCCCCGGCCGCAACCTCGCGCTGGCGGAGATGCGCAGCGTCGCGCTGATGCTGGCGCGGCATTTCAACCTGGAAGCGGTGCCACAGGAAAAACCGGTCGCCGAGGTCATCAGCTTCACGCTGGTTCCGCAGCATTTGCGTGTACGCTTCCATCGCCGCAACAAGACTCCCTGAAATGAAAAAACGCCAAGACACACACGACAAAGCCGGCGACGATGAAGACTTCCACGCGGGCCCCAGCAAGACCCAGCTCAAGAACGCGATGCTGGATTTGCAGGCGCTCGGCCTTGCGCTGCTGCAACTGACCGACCACCAGCTCGACGAACTGGTGCCGGATGAAGCCCTGCGCGACGCGTTGCATGATCTGCGGCGCATCAAGAGCCACAGCGCGCACAAACGGCAGGTGCAGTACGTCGGCAAACTGCTGCGCGATTTTGACGTCGTGCCATTTCGCACGGCGGTCTCCACCTTGCAGGCCGGCAAGGCGCGGGACGCACGCGATTTTCAGGCGATCGAACACTGGCGCGAGCGGCTGCTGGCCGGCGATGCCGGCTGGACCGAGTGGATCGAGGCGCAGCCGACGGGTAATACCAAGGTGCTGCAATCGCTGGTGCGCGAGGCACGTCATGAACACGCCACCGCGGTCGACGGCAAGGGACGCGCCTATCGTGAATTGTTCCGACAACTGCGGTCGGTATTGCAGGTCCAGGCCGACGCCGTGCCGCCAACCCAATGACATCAGGAGAGATGCCCATGACATCGCCCAAGGATACGGCCCCCGAATCAGGCATGGCCGAGACCTGCCCGTTCACTTTCAACTTCGATCCGGCCACGTTCAAGGTCGGCGACACCGTGAGCTATCGCGACCCGCAGATGTCGGGAATGCCGTTCGTGGCGAGAATCACCGCGGTCCATGCGGATTTCATCGAGATCGTCGATGACAGCGAACCGGGTCGCGTACTGCGCGCCACGCGCGAAAGCCGCCCGGTCGTCACCGGCAACGCTTAGACGCTTCGCGCAGCGCTACTTCACATTTTTGCAGGCTGCCGATTCGCCGGCCTGTTTCAGATACGCAATCAGGTCGGCCCGATCCTGCGGGTCCGGGATCCCGGCATAACCCATATAG
>JBOICJ010000349.1:0-6588 GCA_050740035.1 Stenotrophobium sp.
GCCCTGGCGTGCAGGTCGCTGCGATCACGCGCCGCACCGATGGCTATTACATCGTCCATGTCGGCGGACAAAGTGGCGGCAAGCGACCCGTGGTCAACGGCACTGAGATCGACACGCAGGCTCGCAAGCTTGCCCATAATGACCGCATCGAACTGGCGGGCACGACCATGAATTTCCTGCTGGCCTGACAGTCACCCGCCTTTGTGGATAAAGCGCACGCGCTGGGTCAAGCCGCAGAATAATTCGTAGGCCAGCGTGCCCGCACATGCTGCAATCTCCTCGGCTGGCAATCCTTCGCCCCATAGACGCACCCCATCGCCGACCGCGGCACCCGGCACGTTTCGCAGGTCCAGGGTGATCATGTCCATCGAGACACGTCCGGCAATGAGCGCCCGCTTGCCCGCCACCAACACGGGCGTACCGTTCGGCAGACTGCGGTGCACGCCATCGGCGTAGCCCACCGCTGCAACGCCGATGCGCATGCGCTCGGGGCAATGATAGGTCTGGCCGTAACCGATGGGCTCGCCGGCATCGTATTCACGCACGGCGATCAGGCGGCTCTCGAGCGCCATCGCCGGTTGCAGGCCCAGGTCGGTCGCCGAACGGCCGCTGATTGGTGATGCGCCATAAAGCATCAATCCCGGCCGCACCCAGTCTGCACGCGCTTCGGGCCAGGCCAGTATGCAGGCCGAGTTGGCGATCGAACGTGTGCCGGCAACGCCGGTAAGTGCTTTCGTATAGCGCATCACCTGTTCATGCGTGGCCGGGTTGTCCGGTTCATCGGCACAGGCCAGATGTGTGATCCAGCCCAGCAGCCGCCAGTGCCGATGGCGCTCGAGCAGATTCGCCAGTTTTGAAACGTCCGTCAGCGGGAAACCCAGGCGGTGCATGCCGCTGTCGAGTTTGAACCAGAGATCGATCTGGGCGCTGTCCGGCAGTGCTTCGAGCAGCGACAATTGCCAGTCGGCATGCACCACGATCTGCAGGCGTTCATAGACTGCCAGCGCGGCTTCTTCTGCGGAAATGATACCTTCGAGCAGGGCGATTGGCGCCGTGATGTGGGCGTTGCGCAATTGCATCGCCTCTTCCATGCAGGCCACGGCAAAGGCATCGACCTTGGCCGACTCCAGCGCACGCGCCACCGGCACAGCGCCATGACCGTAAGCATCGGCCTTGATCGCGGCCATAACACGAGAACCCGGTGCGTAACGACGCACCTGCCCCAGATTGTGCTGGATCGCCGCGAGATCGATCGTGGCGGTTACGCGCGGAATCATGGGGACGAGTAATCGCCGTAGCTATGCGCCAGATTTTCAAAGCGCGTGAACTGGCCGAGAAATGCCGTCCTGACCGTTCCCAGCGGGCCGTTACGCTGCTTGGTGATGATGATCTCGGCGATGCCCTTGTCCGGCGACTCTTTGTTGTAAACCTCGTCACGGTAGATGAATGCGACCAGATCGGCGTCCTGCTCGATACCGCCGGATTCGCGCAAGTCCGACATGCGCGGCCGCTTGTTATCGCGCTGTTCGACACCGCGATTGAGCTGCGACAGCGCAATCACCGGCACCGCCAGTTCCTTGGCCAGCGCCTTGAGACTGCGCGAGATCACGGAGATTTCATTGGTGCGGTTTTCCTTGCTGCCGGGAACCTGCATCAACTGGATGTAGTCGACGATGATCAGCTGGATGTCATGCCGCTGCTTCATGCGCCGCGCACGCGCACGCAGCTCCAGTGGCGACAGCGCACCGGTCTCGTCAATGTAGAGCGGCGCTTCGCGCACGAGGCCGCCTTGAGAAACCAGGCGATCCCAGTCGCGATCTTCCAGCTTGCCTTCGCGAAGTTTCTGCATGTCGATGCGCGCAAACGACGACAGCACGCGCAGCGCCAGCTGGTCGGCCGGCATTTCCATACTGAACAGTGCCACGCTCTTTTTTTCGTAGAGCGCGGCATGCTCGGCGATATTCAGCGCAAGGCTGGTCTTGCCCATGGACGGGCGACCGGCGAGGATCACCAAGTCGCCCGGATGCAGACCGGTGGTGAGCCTGTCCAGTTCGGTGAATCCGGTCGGCAGCCCGGCCAGTCCGCCTGGGTTGTTGCGCATCTTCTCGATGCGCGCCTCCACCATGTCCATGAGCTTGGGCATGCTGGAGTAAGTGCCCTGGGCATGCTGCGATTTGTTGCGAATGGCAAAGACTTTCTGCTCGGCGATGTCGATCAACTCCGAATGGCCGCGGCCATCCGGGCGGAACCCCATTTCGGCAATGTCGCTGCCGGCGGCAATCAAGGTGCGCAGTACCGCGCGTTCGCGCACGATTTCGACATAGGCCAGGACGTTGGCAGCGCTGGGCGTGTCGTTGGCCAGGGTGCCCAGATAGCTGACGCCGCCGGCCTCCTCCAGCTTGTTCTGGTGGCGCAGGTGCTCACACAGGGTGATGAAGTCGCAAGGCTTGTGGCTGCCACAAAGCTCGCCGATGGCGCGAAAAATCAGCTGATGATCGGCGCGGTAGAAATCTTCAGCAGTGACGCGATCGGACAGGTCATTCCAGACGCGATTGTCCAGCATCAACCCACCCAGCACCGATTGTTCAGCCTCGATGGAATGCGGTGGCAATTTCGGCGATGCGCTCACGGGGGATCAGGCCTCAAAATGACTGCGGCCCGCACAAGGCGGGCCGCAGAGTTTACCGCAGAGCAAAGCTGAATTACGCCTTGGCTGCTTCAATGACGACCTTCAGTGCGATCTCGACTTCGCTGTGCAGGTGCACGACGACATCGTAGGTACCGGTCTGGCGAATCGCTCCGGCAAGCATGTCAATCTCGCTTTTCTTGAGGCTCAGGCCCTGTTTTTCGGCGGCATGGGCTACTTCACCCGGCCCGACCGAGCCATACAAGCGGCCTTCTTCAGCGGCCAGCATGGCGATAGTGAGGATCTTGCCGGCAAACTGTTCGGCCCGCAGCTTCGCGGCGTTCAGACTGTCGGCGGATTTTTTAATCAGATCGGCCTTGCGCGTTTCAAACACCTTGCGGTTGCTTTCGGTCGCAGGCAGCGCCTTGCCTTGCGGCAGCAGGTAGTTGCGGCCAAAGCCGGGCTTGACCTTGACGGTGTCGCCGAGATCGCCAAGCTTCTTGATTTTCTCAAGCAAAATAATTTCCATGGCGATTCCCCTTACTCGTGCTTGTCGGTGTACGGCAGCAGCGCCAGGAACCGTGCGCGCTTGATCGCCACGGCCAGCTGGCGCTGGTAACGCGAGTTGGTGCCGGTGATGCGGCTCGGTACGATCTTGCCGTTCTCACCGATGTACTGCTTGAGCGTCGCGAGATCCTTGTAGTCGATCTCGGTTGCGCCTTCGGAGGTGAACTTGCAGGTTTTTTTGCGGCGGAAATAAGCGGACATGCTCAGACTCCTGCTTCGGTGGACGCGTCGGCGACTTCGGCATCATCGGCGTCTTCGCCGGCCGGCTCGCTGGCTGCATCGCCATCGCCCCGCGAGCGATATTCCTTCTTCTCGTCTTCGGGGTTCTTGAACAGCGGCGACTGTGTCGCCACGGCATCGTCACGACGGGAAACCAGCTTGCGGATAACCGCATCGTTGAAGCGGAATGCGCCTTCCAGTTCGGCCAGCGCAGCGTCGGTGCACTCGACGTTCAGCAGAACGTAATGCGCCTTGTGCGTCTTGTTGATGGGATACGCGAGCTGACGGCGACCCCAGTCTTCGAGACGGTGAACCTTGCCGCCATCGGCCTGGATCATGTTGGTGTAGCGTTCGATCATGGCAGGGACCTGATCGCTCTGGTCCGGATGCACCATGACGACAATTTCGTAATGTCGCATGAAAACTCCTTGTGGATATGCCTCGCGGCACAGCTCCCCATCGGCATGGTGGAGCAAGTGGTTTGAACCCCACGCGGCTTGCGCGGGGGCGCGAATTCTAAGGGAATCAGTCTTTTGTTGCAACGCACTGACTCGGCGGCCCGGCCATGCGGCGCATGGGCCATTGAGCAAGTCGGGTCAGGGACTGTAAAAACCAATCTTGATTTATGCCTGCATTGCTTTAGGGTGCGGCACCACCACCCGGAATCTCTGCATGGCCTCACGCCAACACCCTCTCGCCGACACTCTGCTCGATGCCCATGTGCGTCATGTCATGGACAGTCTCAAGGGCAAATCCCTGCACGCCTGGGTGGAGGCGGAACTCGATCATCTGCTGGGCAATGCCGGCAAACTCACGCTCAACGACTGCGTGACGCGCAAGATGATCGCGGACACGGCGCTGACCTACGCCTCGGAACTGGAACTGGGCGGCGGCATCCCGGAACTGGTCGGCGACATCGCCCGCGCGCTGCACGATCACGAGATACACGAGCAGACCCGGCTGCGCGACATCCTGTCCGACGCCCGCTATCGCGAATTCCTCGACAAGGCGCTGGAGCTCAAATCGCTGCGCCGGAAACTGGTGGAACAGGCCATCGCCAGCCCGCTCTATGCCCGCTTCGCCTCCGATCTGCTGTACCACGGCATCCAGGGCTACCTGGCGCAGAGCGCATTGACCAAAAAAATCCCGGGCGCAAGTTCGATGCTGAAACTCGGCAAGTCGGTGATGAGCCTGGCCACGCCGCAACTGGAGGCGTCGATCGAGGAGAGTCTCAAGCGCTACATCGGTAAAACCGTGAAATCCACTTCGAGCGCCAGCGCCCACTTTCTACTCGATCATGTCGACGACAACGCCATCCGCGAACTCGCGCTCGACCTCTGGGAAAAAATCCGCGACAGCAAGGTCACCGCCCTGCGCGAAGATGTCAGCAACCTGGACATCGAGGAATTGTTCGTCAGCGGTTATGAATTCTGGCGCGAACTGCGCAAGGGCAAGTACTACCGCACGCTGATCGGCGCCGGCATCGACAGCTTCTTCGACAAGTATGGCGACGCCACGCTGGCCGAACTGCTGGATGATCTCGGCATCACCCGCGACGTCATGCTGGCCGAGGCGATGCACTACGCGCCGCATGTGCTCAAGGCGCTCCATCGCAAGAAACTGCTGGAACCGGCGATCCGCCGCAACCTCGAGAGCTTTTATCACTCGGACGCGGCGCGGGCGATTTTCGATAAAGTCTGAGCCGCGGAAATCATTTGCCCGGATTGCGCTGGCGAAAGGCCTCGTACAGACAGATCGCGGTCGCGACCGAGACGTTGAGACTCTCGGTCTTGCCCTTCATGGGAATCTTCACCAGCCGGTCGCAGGCTTCGCGCGTCAGGCGGCGCATGCCCTCGCCCTCTGCGCCCATCACCAGCACCAGCGGGCCGGTCATATCGACGTCGAACAGGGTTTCCCGGCTGTCGCCGGCCAGGCCGGTCAACCAGTAGCCGAGGCTCTTGAGCCGCTCGAGCGTCCGCGCGAGGTTCGTCACCGCAATCACCGGGATGCGCTCGGCGGCACCGGCCGACGCGGTGTGCGCCACCGCCGACAACCCTGCAGCGCGATCGCGCGGGATGATCACCGCATCCACGCCCGCCGCTTCGGCGGTGCGCAGGCAGGCGCCGAGATTGTGCGGATCCTGCACGCCGTCCAGCACCAGCAGCAGGCGATCGGCGGTCGCCGGCAGCTCCAAGGCTTCCTCGCCCTGAAATTGCCGCTCCGGCAACATCGCCACCACACCCTGGTGGCGCAGTTCCGATGCGCGCATGTCGAGGTCGGAACGTGGCCGCTGATGTACCGGCACATCATGCGCCTGCGCCAGTGCCATCACGCGCCGCGCACGCTCATCCTTGCGGCTGTCGGCAAGCCAGATTTCCAGCGGCTTGGTGGCGCCGTCCTCCAATGCCGCCAGCACGGCATGAAATCCACCAATGACGGTATATCGGCTCATAAACGCTCCACCCGCTCTTGGCGCGGGCGTTAAGAATTGTGTTATATTTTATTATAATATATTAATATAATTATATATATTATAACTAATTACAGATAGAAAATGTCAGAGCGGGTGACTCAATTTGCCATCGGCAGCGACGGTGGAACCCACGCCTGATTCTCATGGCCCTGCACCACCGGCTTGATCGCGATCACGATCTGTCCTTCGGACTTCATCGCGGATGACGCCGTATCCGCAATACTTGTGGTTTGCCGCAGGCGTGAGGCGGGAACGCCCTGCGCAATCCAGTACGCGGCAATCGCAGCTGCCTGCCGGCCCGGCAGGCTCAGCGTCAAATCCGCGTCGGCCGGCTCATTGGCAAACGCCAGGACATGAACCACGGATTGATCGTACTGGCGCAGCACCTCGGCAATCGCGCTATACGTTGCCAAGGCTGCGGGCCGCAGTTCGCCGCTGTTGACCTCGAAACTGCTGGTCGCTGGCAGACTGAACAGCAACAGATCATCGCTGACGATTTGAATTTTTGGTTGCGGGTTCAATACTGTCTTGGTCAACGTCGCACCCAGGGCTTGCTGCAAGCGCTGCAGATAACCCGATGCGTCATCCGCCGGCAGCGCCGCAACCTCGGCGCCGACATAATTCGCCGTTTCCGGCGAGATTGCCGTATCGGTTTCAGCAACCGGCTGCGGCACGCTGGCACAAGCGGTCAGACCCAGCAGGG
>JBOICJ010000350.1:0-7411 GCA_050740035.1 Stenotrophobium sp.
GTTCCCGGACGAGGTCTATGTGTTCACGCCCAAGGGCCAGATTCGCCAGTTGCCGCGCGGTGCGACGCCGGTGGATTTTGCCTACGCCGTGCACTCGCAGCTGGGCGACCGCTGCGTGGCCGCACGCATCGACGGCGTGCTCGAGCCGCTGCACACGCCCTTGCAGAACGGCCAGACCGTTGAAGTCATCACCGCCCGGCACGCGCGGCCCAACGCGGCGTGGCTGAATTTCGTCAAGACCGTGAAGGCGCGCACCGCCATCCGCGGCTATATGCGCAATCAGAAGGAAGACGAGGCGATCCGCATGGGCCGCCGCCTGCTGCAAATCGCGCTGCGCGATCTGAAGATTCCGGCGCGTGTGCTCAAGGACGATTCCGCGCTGGCGGTGCTGAAGACGCTGCACCTGGGCGACATGGACGCGCTCTACGCCGCCATCGGCATGGGCGAACGTCTGGCGCCGCTGGTGGCGCGGCATTTCCTGCCGGAGTCGAGTCGTGCCGCGATCGCGTCCAAGGCCGGGGTGCCGCTGGCGATCGAAGGCACCGAAGGCCTGGTGCTCGATTACGCGCGCTGCTGTTATCCGCTGCCGGGCGATGAAGTGCGCGGCAACGTCAGCGTCGGCCGCGGCATCGTCGTGCACCGCATGGTCTGTCGCCAGGTGCGCGCGCGGCCGCAGGACTGGGTGCCGTTGATCTGGTCCGATCATGTGCAAGGCGATTTCATCACCGAGATCAGAATCAAGGCGCAGGATCGCCGCGGCCTGCTGGCGGAGGTCACCGGCCAGATTGCAGGCGCGGGATCCAGCGTCGAAAATCTGCAGATGCCCGATCATCACAGCGACGAGACCGTCGAGATGAAGATCGTTCTCACGGTCAAGAGCCGCGTGCAACTGGCGCGCGTGCTGCGCCGCCTGCGCCGCATCGACGGCATCGAGCGCGTCACCCGCGCCTGAAGCGTCACCCGCTATGCCGAGTTCGATGTAAAAGATTGTTTTAATATATAATATATTATTAATAATATTATATAATACATAACAATTTCTCATGCCCAATCGCAGAGAGCGGGTGCCGATTTTTTCGCCGCTCGATGCCGTCTTCAGGAGCTTTCATGTCACGTCAGATCATTTCCAGTTCCGATGCGCCCGCCGCCATCGGCAGTTATTCGCAGGCCGTCAAATGCGGCGACACGGTGTATCTGTCGGGGCAGATCGCGCTGGATCCAAAGAGCATGACGCTGGTCAACGCCAGCATCGACGACGAGATTCATCAGGTGTTCAAGAATCTCGCCGCGGTCGCGCGCGCCAGCGGCGGCGGCTTGCAGGATGCCGCCAAGCTCAACGTCTACCTCACCGATCTGGCGCATTTCGCCAAGGTCAGCGAAATCATGATGCAGTATTTCCAGCCGCCGTATCCGGCGCGCGCCGCCATCGGTGTTGCCGCTCTGCCACGCGGCGCGCGCGTCGAGGCCGATGCGGTGCTGGTGCTCGAACGCTGAGGCGGTCGGCATCGGCGCGCTGCGGATAGCCCCTCATGCCGGTTGAACGCAGACTCTCGCGTCCGCCATTGACGCTGCGCTCTGCGGCGAGCGATCTCAAGGGCGCGGGTCCGGCGCTGGCGCTGCGTTTGCGTGCGCTGGGCATCGAGCGCGTGCAGGATCTGCTGTTTCATCTGCCGGCGCGCTACGAAGACCGCCGGCATATCACGCCACTGACGCAACTGGTTGACGGCGCCGACACGCTGATCCGTGCGCGCGTGCTCGGCGCCGGGGTCCGCTTTGGTGGACGCCGCAGTCTGCGGGTGCAGGTCGAGGATGGCGCCGGTGAATTGACGCTGCGTTTCTTCCATTTCAATCAGCAGCAGAAGCAGAACTTCGCGCCGGGCTGCTGGGTACTGGCCTACGGCACCGTGCGTCTCGGTGCGCAAGGCTGGGAGATGGTGCATCCGCAATACCGGCTGTCGGCCGACGTTGCGACGTTGGTGCCGGAGCAGAAGCTGGCACCGGTTTATCCGCTGGTGAACGGCCTGACGCAGAACAAGCTCGCCAATCTGGTGGCGCAGTCGCTGGAGGTGGCGGCCCGCGATGCGGCGTTCACCCGTGCACTGCCGGGCCTGACCGGGCCGGATACCCTCGCGGCGCTGTGTGCCGTGCATCATCCGGCGAGCGACGCCGACGCCGCGCAGTTGCTGCAACTGCGGCACCCCGCGCATCGGCGGCTGGTGCAGGAGGAATTGCTGGCGCACCAGTTGTGCATGCGCATGCTGCGCAACGCCGTGAAAACCCGTGCCGCGCCGGCGATCAAGCATTTGCACACGGCGTGCGCGCAACTGCAGTCGATATTGCCGTTCAGATTTACCGGCGCACAGCAGCGCGTGCTCGACGAGATTGCGCACGACCTCGAGGCCAGACGGCCGATGCTGCGGCTGGTGCAGGGCGATGTCGGCTCCGGCAAGACCGTGGTCGCCGCCGCCGCCATGCTCGCAGCCGTGCGCTCGGGCGGGCAGGCGGCGCTGATGGCGCCGACCGAACTGCTGGCCGAACAGCACTACGTTAATTTCAGCCAGTGGTTCGCGGCGCTCGGGCACGAAGTGGTGTTGCTCTCGGGAAAATTGAAGAAGCGGCAGAAGGACCAGGCATTGGCCCAAATCGCCGCAGGTGCCGTGCCTCTGGTGATCGGCACGCACGCCGTGTTCCAGGACACCGTGCGGTTTCAAAAACTGGCGCTGGTGGTGGTCGATGAGCAGCACCGTTTCGGCGTGCAGCAGCGGCTGGCGCTGCGCGACAAGGGCGGACGCGGGCTGTCGCCGCACCAGTTGATCATGTCGGCGACGCCGATCCCGCGCACGCTGGCGCAGACCGTTTACGCCGATCTCGACGTCAGCGTGATCGACGAATTACCGCCGGGTCGCACGCCGGTACTGACGGTGGCGATGAGCAACGAACGACGCCCGGACGTGCTCGCGCGCATCGGCGAGGTCTGTGCGCAGGACCGGCAGGCGTACTGGGTCTGCACGCTGGTCGAGGAATCCGAAAACTTGCAGGCGCAGGCGGCGGAGGAAACCGCGCAGCAGCTGCACAAGGAACTCCCGCAGTTGCGTGTCGGGCTGGTGCACGGCCGCATGAAAGCGGCCGACAAGGATGCGGCGATGCGGGCGTTCAAGGCCGGCGAGACGCAGTTGCTGGTGGCGACGACGGTGATCGAGGTCGGCGTCGACGTGCCCAATGCCAGCATCATGATCATCGAGAACGCCGAGCGGCTCGGCCTGTCGCAACTGCATCAGCTGCGCGGCCGCGTCGGCCGTGGCGCCGAGGCCTCGCAATGCGTGCTGATGTACCAGTCGCCATTGTCGGATAATGCGCGTGCGCGGCTGGCGGTGATGCGCGCCACCAACGATGGTTTTGCGATTGCGCAAAAAGATCTGGAGTTGCGTGGGCCGGGCGAAATCCTGGGCCGTCGCCAGACCGGACTGATCGGCCTGAAGATCGCCGACCCGGTGCGCGATTCCGCGCTGATTCCGCCGCTGCAGAAACTCGCCGATGACTGGCTGCAACATCATCCGCACGAGACGCGCATGCTGATCGAGCGCTGGGTCGGCGATGTCGAAAAATATGCGCAGGTGTGAATCCCATGCTCGCGTCAAACGGAACATGACATGCTGATTGAAAAACTCATCGACTACTTCAAGCTGATGCGCCTGCACAAGCCCATCGGAATTTTTCTGCTGCTGTGGCCGACGCTGTGGGCGCTGTGGCTGGGTGCCGGCGGTGTGCCGCCGCTGAAGGTGCTGCTGGTGTTTGTCGCCGGTACCGTGCTGATGCGCTCGGCCGGCTGCGC
The DNA here is from genome assembly GCA_050740035.1 of Stenotrophobium sp. Classification (GTDB taxonomy): domain Bacteria; phylum Pseudomonadota; class Gammaproteobacteria; order Nevskiales; family Nevskiaceae; genus Stenotrophobium. Next base: position 3,833 of record JBOICJ010000350.1, read on the forward strand.
CATCAACGACTACGCCGACCGTGATTTCGATCCGCACGTCGCGCGCACGCGCGATCGCCCGGTCGCGGCCGGTCGCGTGAAGCCCGATGAAGCCGTGCGCCTGTTCGTGGCGGTGTCGCTGATTGCCTTCGGCCTGCTCACCGCACTGCGCAGCGAGTTTGTGATCCTACTGGCGATCCCCGGCGCGGTTCTGGCCGCGAGCTATCCGTTCATGAAGCGCTGGATCGCGATTCCACAGGCGTATCTCGGCATCGCGTTTTCCTGGGGCATCCCGATGGCCTACGCCGCGCTGCGCACGACCGTGCCGTGGGGCGAAGTGCTGCTGCTGATGGCGGCCAACCTGTGCTGGGTGATCGCCTACGACACCCAGTACGCGATGGCCGACCGCGAGGACGATCTCAAGCTCGGCGTGAAATCCTCGGCGATCCTGTTCGGCCGGTTCGATCGCCTGATCGTCGGGCTGCTGCATCTGGCGACGCTGTTGCTGCTGGGCTGGATGGGCGTCCTGCAGGGTTGTGGTGCGATCTATGATGCGAGCCTGGTCGCGGCGGCTGGTTTTGCGATCTATGAGCAGTGGCTGATGCGCGGGCGCGATCCGCAGCGCTGTTTCCGCGCCTTTCTCAACAACAACTACTTCGGCCTGGTGATCTTCGTCGGACTGGCGCTGGACGCGATCAGCCGTAGCTGATGCATCTTCCTGCGCCGCTACCTGCGCTAGCGACGGCTCAAGTCGCTCGCGCCAGTGCCCAGGCTTCGATGCGCGTCGCGCCCGCATGCCGTGCGGCGCGGGCCAGATCGGCCAGCGTCGCGCCGGTGGTCATGACGTCGTCGAGCAGTGCGATGTGTCGGCCGGCGACGCGGGCATCGATGGCAAAAGCCTCGTGCACGTTGCGCCGCCGCTGTGCCGGGGTCAGACCGATCTGATCGCGCGTGCGGCGGAGTCGTCGCGCGGCGCTGGCATCCACCTCGATATCCAGCACGCGCTGCACACCGCGCGCCAGTTCCAGCGCTTGGTTGTAGCCGCGCCGCATCAGCCGCGTGTCATGCAGCGGCACCGGAATCACCAGCGTCGGCAAAGGTTGCGAGCGCTGCGCAAGCCGCTGGCCCATCAGCGTGCCGAGCAGCCGCGCCTGGTTCAGGCCGGCATGATATTTGAGCTGGTGCACGCCCTGCTGCACCGGCGCCTCGAGGCGGAACGTGGCCCATGCGCGGTCGAACGGCAGCGGTTTTTTCAGACAGGCCGGACAAGGCGCTGCGTGAATCTGCGGCCGTGCGCAGCCCGGACAGGCGCAGTGATTCCACGGCAGGCTGCGCCGGCAGCCGGCACAGATGGCCGTGCCCTGGGTCTTTGCGCTGCAAAAGCAGCACAGCGATGTGCCCAATAAGTTGTCAACCATAACAGGCATGATTAAGTTGACAGATTGCCCTCCGCCCGCAAAACTTCCGTCCGATTCAAGCGCAAAGCCCGCTGCAACGCCACCCGCTCTCAGGGTTGTGGAAGGAAACAATGTTATAATTTATTTAATATATTAAATTATTTTATATAAATTATAACATTGTTTTGGACCATCAATGGCAGAGCGGGTGGCGCCAACACCATCATAAAGAGGATGTCTGAAATGACCGTGAACGCGATCCGCCACGATTGGCGCAGGGAAGAGGTGCAGGCGCTGTTCGATCTGCCGTTCAACGATCTGCTGTTCCAGGCGCACAGTCTGCATCGTGCGCATCATCAGCCGAACACCGTGCAACTGTCGACGCTGCTGTCGATCAAGACCGGCGCCTGCCCCGAGGACTGCGCCTATTGTCCGCAGTCGGTGCGCTACGACACCGGCCTGGCGAAAGAACCGTTGATGGAAGTGGCGGCGGTGGTGGATGCCGCGCGCGAGGCCAAAGCCAACGGCGCCACGCGCTTCTGCATGGGCGCGGCGTGGCGCTCGCCGAAGGATCGCGATCTGGTCAAGGTCGAGGCGATGGTGCGCGAGGTCAAGGCGCTGGGGCTGGAGACCTGCATGACGCTGGGCATGCTCAAGGACACGCAGGCGCAGCGTCTGGCCGACGCCGGCCTCGATTACTACAACCACAATCTCGATACCTCGCCGGAGTTTTACGACAAGATCATCACCACCCGCACCTACGAGGATCGCCTCGACACGCTGGCAAATGTACGCAAGGCCGGCGTCAAGGTCTGCTGCGGCGGCATCGTCGGCATGGGCGAGCAGGAAACCGACCGTGCCGAACTGCTGCGCACGCTGGCCAATCTGGCCGAGCATCCGGAGAGCGTGCCGATCAACAACCTGGTGCAGGTCGCCGGCACGCCGCTGCAAGGTCAGGAAGAACTTAATCCCATCGAATTCGTGCGCAGCATCGCGGTCGCGCGCATCCTCATGCCAGAATCGAAAGTGCGCCTGTCCGCCGGTCGCACCGCGATGAGCGATGAGATGCAGGCGCTGTGTTTCTTCGCCGGCGCCGGTTCGATTTTCTACGGCGACAAGCTGCTGACCACGCACAACCCGCAGAACGAGAAAGATCGGGCACTGCTGGCACGCCTGGGCATCCAAACCGAAGCGGCTGCCGCCGGTCATGTGCATCGTCACGATCAGGTGCAGACGGACTGTTGTTCCCAGGCGATAGAGCAGGTGAGCGGCGCACCGGCTTCCTGCTGTAGCGACTGATGAACGCCGCTGTCCCGAATCTCCCGTCTTCCGCTTCCCGTCTCTCGTTAGAAGAGCGCCTTGGCGACGAACTGATTCGTATCCGCGAGGCGCAGCTGTATCGCGTGCGCCGCACCATCGAAGGCGCGCATGGCGTCGAGATCGAGGTCGAAGGCCGGCGTTGCCTGAACTTCTGCAGCAACGATTATCTGGGCCTGGCCGCCGATCCGCGTGTCGCCGAAGCTGCGCGAAAATCCCTGAATGAATCCGGCACCGGCAGCGGCGCGTCGGCGCTGGTCTCCGGCTACAACGCTGAACACGCGCGCCTCGAAGAAGAACTCGCGGATTTTTTGCAACGCCCGCGCGCGCTGCTGTTTTCATCCGGCTGGGCGGCGAATCTCGGCGTACTGCGCGCGTTGCTCAAGCGTGACGACACGCTGATTGCCGATGAGCTCAACCACGCCTCGTTGATCGATGGCGGGCGCTTGTCCGGTGCGCACTATGTGCGTGTTGCGCATGCGGATATTTCAGCTTTTTATGAAGCTTTGCAGCGAGTCCCTCACCCCGGCCCTCTCCCGGGGGGAGAGGGAGAAAAGCTGGTTGTTACCGACAGCGTGTTCAGCATGGATGGCGACATTGCACCGCTGCCTGAACTTGCCGCGCTGTGCGATGCGCACGGCGCGTCACTGATGGTGGACGATGCGCACGGCTTCGGCGTGTTGGGTGCGGACGGCAGCGGCGGTGTGCGTGCCGCGGGACTCGGCATAGCCGACGTGCCGATTTATGTCGCCACGCTCGGCAAGTCGTTGGGCGCGTCCGGCGCATTCGTCGCCGGCTCCGAAAATCTCATCGAGTACCTGATCCAGCGCGCGCGCAGCTGGATATTTTCCACCGCGCCGCCGCCGGCCATCGCCGCTGCCGCGCG